>CAMFZJ010000055.1 GCA_946004305.1 uncultured Clostridia bacterium
AATGGGAACTCCCGAATTTGTTATAGATAGAGATGTCATTAAGGATATTTTAAAATCGGAGTTTAAAGACATTATTTTATAATGTGGAGGTTATTTCTTTTACAAAATCTATTGAAAAAACGACAATTAGCGTGTATAATATCATTGTTGGCGTGACAACACGATGACAACAAAAATCTTGATAGTCCGTATTTTGCGGATAATCTGAACACTCCCGATAATGTGTGCAAAAACACCCATACAAAATTGTTTAAGTTACAGTTTTCGGGAGCGAGTGGGAATAATCGCAAACCCCAAATAACCGCACAAATACCGGGCTTCTGTTTTGCGAAAACACTTCGTGACAACATTTTGGCAACAAAACTTCATTATTCAAAGATAAAGAGCTAACTGATTTTTAAGAAGTCAGTTAGCTTTTTGTTTGTTTTTGATGCTGTTTAACGGTGTTTCACTCATATATATAAAGTATTATAAAAATTCAGCCAATCTTTCTATTCTTAAATTTTCAGAGTAAGTTAATGTCTAGTACTTTTACCCAATATTTGTAACTTATAATTCCAATTTCACAATTAAAATTACAGTTGTGTTATTTTGATTTACAAACCACAATATATTGTGTTATATTTACAATGTATAAATATGACAAATAATATCAACGGAGGTAATAAAATGGAGCAGTACAAACAAGAATTTATTGAGTTTATGGTGGATTGTCAGGTGTTAAAATTTGGTGATTTTGTTACCAAAAGCGGACGCAAAACACCGTTTTTCGTAAACACAGGCTTTTACAGAACCGGCGAACAGCTTAAAAAGCTTGGGGAATATTACGCTAAGGCTATCAATGATAAATTTGGACTTGACTTTGATGTTCTTTTCGGCCCTGCATACAAGGGTATTCCTCTTTCTGTAACAGCAACAATTGCTATAAGCACCCTTTACAATAAGGATATTAAATATTGCTCAAACCGTAAGGAAATCAAGGATCACGGTGATAAGGGTATTTTACTGGGCAGTCCCATTGTTGACGGTGACAGAGTCGTTATTATTGAAGATGTTACTACAGCAGGAACATCAATTCAGGAAACTCTCCCAATTATCAAAGCCCAGGGTGACGTAACCCCAATAGGACTTGTAGTGTCTGTTGACAGAATGGAAAGAGGTCAAGGCTCAAAGTCAGCTCTTTCTGAAATTGAGGAAAACTATGGCTTAAAGACAACCGCTATTGTTACTATGGCAGAGGTTGTTGAACATCTCTATAACAAAGAATACAAAGGTAAGGTAATAATTGACGATAAGCTGAAAGCAGCTATTGACGCTTATTATGAACAGTACGGTGTAAAGTAATTGTCTAATTAAGTAATTAATAAATAGGGAAGTGAAGTTGTGTCTGCTGATATACATAAAGGCCACAGAAAACGACTTAAAGAAAAATATCTGAATGACGGAATAGACAATTTTGCAGAGCATGAAATCTTGGAGCTGTTGCTGTATTATGCACTACCCCAAAAGGATACAAATCCCCTTGCTCACAAATTGCTTGATAACTTTGGCTCAATTTCTGCTATATTTGAAGCGCCTACTTCCCATCTTTTAAGCTTAGGAATTACGGAAAATACAGCTACACTTTTGAAGCTTATACCTGATATTACCAGAATTTATTACGATGACAGATTTAATAATAAATCTAAGAGAATTGATACAAGTAATCTCTGCGACTATTTCAGATATAAGTTTCTCGGCAGAACTGTAGAGCATTTGCATTTACTGCTAATGGACGGAAAATATAACGAAGTTTACAGCGGTATAATTTCAAAGGGTTCATTAACAGCTGCAAATGTACCCATTCGTAAAATTATTGAACTGTCTGTGTTTTACAATGCCCAGTATGCAGTCTTAGCTCACAACCACCTAAGCGGAATAGCCTTGCCTTCTAAGTCGGATATTTATGCAACAAAGGATGTTTTTGAAGCATTAAAACTCATAGATATAAAACTACTTGACCATATAATAATTGCAGATGAAGACGCTACCTCACTTATTGACAGCATCTACGCTCATTCAATATTTACAACAGACTAGGCTAATACATAGAAATTTTGTGATAATAATAAAACAAAAAATGTAAGGAGGTTAAGCCTTTGGGTTTATTTAAGCTTCATTCTTCTTATAAGCCTACAGGCGACCAGCCTCAGGCAATAGAAGAAATTGTAAACAGTATAAAACAAGGAAATAAGCATCAGACCTTATTGGGTGTAACAGGCTCCGGCAAGACCTTTACCATGGCAAATGTTATCGAACAAATGCAAAGACCTACCCTGATACTTGCCCATAACAAAACCCTGGCAGCTCAGCTTTGCTCAGAGTTTCAGGCTTTTTTTCCTGAGAATGCCGTTGAATACTTTGTATCCTATTATGATTATTATCAGCCTGAAGCCTATGTGCCTACAACCGACACATATATTGAAAAAGACAGCTCTATTAACGATGAAATAGATAAGCTCCGCCATAGCGCAACTTTGGCTTTATCAGAACGTAGAGATGTTATTATAGTAGCTTCGGTTTCTTGTATATACAGCCTTGGCAACCCTATAGATTACCGTAATATGGTAATCTCATTGCGCCCCGGTATGGAAAAAAGCCGTAACGAATTAATCAAAAAGCTGGTTGAACTCCAATACGAACGTAATGACGAAAACTTTACACGAAATAAATTCAGAGTCAGGGGAGATACATTAGAGATTTTCCCTGCTGCTTCAAGTGAAAGAATTATCCGTGTTGAGTTTTTTGGAGATGAAATAGACAGAATAAGCGAGATAAATCCCCTAACAGGTGAACTGTTAGGAACACTCCGCCACGCAGCAATTTATCCTGCTTCCCACTATATCGTATCAAGAGATAAGCTTCTTTCTGCCGTTGATGAAATACGCAGAGAAATGGAGGAAAGAGTTGCTTATTTCCAATCCAAGGGTAAGCTTTTGGAAGCACAGCGAATAGAACAGCGTACCAATTATGATATAGATATGCTTCTTGAAACCGGCTTTTGCAGCGGAATAGAGAACTATTCACGGGTGATGTCAGGAAGAAAGCCGGGCTCAGCCCCTTATACACTCCTTGATTATTTTCCTGACGATTATTTGTTGTTTGTTGATGAATCCCACGTTACTCTACCCCAAACCAGAGGAATGTATGCAGGGGACCACGCAAGAAAGAAGAGTCTTATAGATTTCGGCTTCAGGCTTCCTTCTGCCTACGATAACAGACCACTAAATTTTGATGAATTTTATGAAAGAATCAACCAGGTTTGCTTTGTATCGGCAACACCGGGAGATTTGGAAAAAGAGAAAAGTTCTGTAATTGCTGAGCAGATTATCAGACCTACAGGACTTCTTGACCCTGAAATTTCAGTAAGACCTACCGAGGGACAGCTTGATGATTTAGTTTCAGAGATTAATACAAGAGTTATAAAAAAGCAGCGAGTTCTTGTAACTACCTTAACCAAAAAAATGGCAGAGGATTTAACAGCTTATTTTATAGAAATGGGCATAAAGGTAAAATACCTCCACCACGATATTGATACAGTTGAGCGAATGGAAATTATCAGAGATTTGCGACTGGGAGAATTTGATGTGTTGGTAGGAATCAACCTTTTAAGAGAGGGACTGGACATACCGGAGGTTTCTCTTGTTGCAATTCTTGACGCTGATAAGGAAGGCTTTTTAAGAAGTGAAAGAAGCCTTATTCAAACTATCGGACGAGCTGCCCGAAACAGCGAAGGCACAGTAATAATGTATGCAGACTCTGTAACTCCATCAATGAAAAATGCTATCGTTGAAACAAACCGCAGACGTGAGATACAGGAAAAATATAATAAAGAACATAACATCATTCCTAAAACAATTGTTAAGGAAGTTAGTGAAATTCTTGAAATATCCACTCATACTGACGAGGAGTTCAAAAACACCCGTCAGATGTCAAGGGCTGAAAAAGAACAGCTCATTAAAAAGCTGTCTAAAGAAATGCGAGCTGCGGCAAAGCTTCTTGAGTTTGAACACGCAGCATATTTAAGAGATAAAATCAAAAAACTACGAGGTGAAAAGTAGTGGCTAAGAAAAAGGTAAATGAATATAATGACGACAGTATTTCCTCACTTAGCGGTGCGGACCGTGTCAGAAAACGACCTGCTGTAATTTTCGGCTCAGACGGTATAGAGGGATGTCAACATTCTGTATTTGAAATTCTTTCCAACTCCATTGACGAGGCAAGAGAGGGCTACGGCAAGCAGATTCAGGTAACAAGATATTCAGACGGCTCCTATGAAATTGAGGATCACGGACGTGGAATACCTGTAGGATATAACAAAAACGAAGATCGTATGAACTGGGAACTGCTGTTTTGCGAAATGTACGCCGGCGGTAAATACAATAATAACGAAGGGGAAAGCTACGAATTTTCCCTTGGACTAAACGGTCTAGGTCTTTGTTCAACTCAGTATGCCTCAGAGTATATGGACGTTGAAATCAAACGGGACGGTCAGAAATACACCCTCCATTTTGAACACGGAGAAAACATCGGCGGGCTAAAGCAGGAGCCTTATTCTAAAAAGGATACAGGTACAAAAATTCATTGGAAGCCTGACTTGCAGGTTTTCACAGATATTGATGTATCAGCAGAATACTTCCTTGACATAATGAAACGTCAGGCTATTGTAAATGCAGGAGTTGAATTTATATTCAGAAATCAAAACGGGAGAAGCTTTGATGTAACCACATTCAACTATGTAAACGGTATAGAGGATCACGTTAAGGAAATAGTAGGAGATGATGGACTTACAACTGTACAAACCTGGGAAACAGAGAGAAAAGTCCGTGATCGTGAGGATAAGCCTGAATATAAATGTAAAATCGGTGTATCTCTTGCTTTTTCAAATAAGGTTTCACAAACAGAATATTATCATAACTCAAGCTGGCTTGAATATGGCGGTGCACCTGAAAAAGCTGTAAAAAACGCTTTTGTTTATATGATAGATAGCTACCTAAAGCAGAACAATAAATATAACAAAACCGAAAGTAAAATTAACTTTACAGACGTTGAGGATTGCCTTGTAATTTGTATTTCATCATTTTCAAGCGTAACCTCCTACGAAAACCAAACTAAAAAGGCTATTACCAACAAGGGTATTCAGGAAGCTATGACAGATTTTCTCCGTCACAGCCTGGAAATTTACTTTATTGAAAATCCTCTGGAAGCAGAAAAAATAGCTAATCAGGTACTTATTAACAAGCGTAGCCGTGAAGATGCAGAAAAAACACGTCTTAACATAAAGAAAAAGCTGACAGGCAATATTGACATAACAAACAGAATAGCAAAGTTTGTAGATTGCAGAAGCAAGGATGTAAACGAAAGAGAGCTTTTCATAGTTGAGGGTGACTCCGCTTTAGGTGCCTGTAAACAGGCGAGAAACCCTGACTTTCAGGCAATTATGCCAATCAGAGGTAAAATCCTTAATTGTCTTAAAGCTGATTATGACAAGATTTTTAAATCGGAAATTATTACCGATTTGCTCAAAATATTGGGTTGCGGAGTTGAGGTTAAGGCAAAAGCAAATAAAAACCTTTCAAACTTCGACTTAAACAATCTCAGATGGAATAAGGTAATAATTTGTACAGATGCCGACTATGACGGATTTCAGATTCGCACACTTGTACTTACTATGATTTATCGCTTAACACCAACCCTGATTCAGGAGGGCAAAGTGTTTATAGCCGAATCTCCACTATATGAGATAACTACAAAGGACAAGGTTTACTTTGCTTATGACGAGGTAGAAAAAGACAGATATATTAAAGAAATCGGCAGCCAAAAATTTACTATTCAGCGTAGTAAAGGACTTGGTGAAAACGAGCCTGAAATGATGAGCTTAACAACAATGAGCCCGTCAACCAGAAGACTCATTAAGGTAGTTCCCGACTCAGCAGAGCAAACAGCGGCAATTTTTGATACATTGCTGGGTGATGATTTACAGGGAAGAAAAGACTTTATAGTAGACCATGGCTCAGAATATTTAGACCAGCTTGACGTAAGCTGATAACTCTTAACCCCAAATACGGAAGGTGATTATTTGGCTAAGAAAAAGAAAACAACAAAATCCCCTAAACTACCGGCAGTAAACGGAGTAATAGAAGGAGCAGGGGAAGTAGTAGAACAGCATATCGTATCAACAATTCAGGATAACTATATGCCCTATGCAATGAGTGTAATACTATCACGAGCTATTCCCGAAATAGACGGCTTTAAGCCATCTCACAGAAAGCTCTTATATACAATGTATAAAATGGGACTTCTCACAGGAGCACGAACAAAATCAGCAAATATCGTTGGTGCAACAATGAAGCTGAACCCCCACGGTGACGCCGCGATTTATGATACAATGGTACGTCTTTCAAGAGGCTATGAAGCTCTTTTGCATCCATATGTGGATTCAAAGGGTAACTTTGGTAAGTTCTATAGCCGTGATATGGCATGGGCAGCTTCAAGATATACAGAAGCAAAACTTGATAAGCTTTGTTCTGAGCTTTTCAAGGATATTGATAAGGATACTGTAGATTTTGTAGACAACTACGATAATACAATGAAAGAGCCAACCTTGCTCCCGGCTACATTTCCTTCAGTCCTTGTAAATGCAAACACAGGTATTGCCGTAGGTATGGCTTCAAATATTTGCTCTTTTAGTTTAAAGGAAGTCTGTGAAACTACAGCAGCCTTAATCCGAGATCCTGACCACGATATTATGTCCACATTACCTGCACCTGATTTTTCAGGAGGTGCAACAATTGTCTATGACGAAGAAGTAATGAAAAAGGTATATGATACAGGACGTGGCAGTATCAAGCTTCGCTCAACCTATGAGTATGACAAATCTGCAAACTGCATTGATATATTAAGTATTCCAAATACTACAACAAGCGAACAGATTATTGATAAGGTTATCGACCTTGTAAAAGCCGGAAAGGTTAAGGAAATTTCAGACATAAGAGATGAAACAGGACTTGAAGGCTTAAAAATCACAATTGACCTGAAGCGTGGGGTAGACCCTGATAAGCTTATGCGAAAGCTTTTCAAAATGACTACCCTTGAAGACAGCTATGCCTGTAACTTTAATGTGCTAATTGGCGGTGTACCAATGGTTCTGGGAGTAAAACAGCTCTTAAACGAATGGATTGCTTTCAGAATTGAGTGTGTAAGACGCAGAACATATTTTGATTTAAACAAAAAGAAAGAAAAACTCCACCTGCTTAAAGGACTTGAAAAAATCCTTCTTGATATTGACAAAGCCATTAAAATCGTAAGAGAAACCGAGGAAGAATCAGAGGTTGTACCAAATCTTATGATTGGCTTTGGTATTGATGAAGTCCAGGCTGAGTATGTAGCTGAAATTAAGCTCCGTCATTTAAACCGTGAGTATATCGTAAAACGCTTGCAGGACGTTGAAGACCTTGAAGCAGAAATTGCAGATTTAGAGGCAATTCTTTCCAGCAAATCACGAGTAAAAACTATTATTGTTCGTGAGCTTAAAGAGGTTGGAGAAAAGTATGGTCAGCCGAGAAAGAGTCTTATTCTCTATAATGATGAGGCAAGCGATGAGGAAGAAGATGAGGAAATCCCTGATTATCCTGTAAATCTTTTCTTTACTCAGGATGGCTATTTCAAAAAAATCACTCCTCTGTCCCTGCGAATGGGCGGTGAGCAAAAGCTTAAAGACGGGGACAAAATAGTTGAAGCAATAGAATTTACAAATAATTGCGACATTCTTTTCTTCACTAACAAGTGTCAGTGCTATAAAGCAAAAGCCTATGAATTTGCCGATACAAAGGCAAGCGTACTGGGTGAATATATCCCTGCTAAGCTCCATATGGAGGAGGGAGAAACTGCTGTTAAAATGGTAGTAACAAAAGATTACAAAGGATTTTTACTTTTTGGCTTTGAAAACGGTAAAATAGCAAAGGTTCCTCTTGAGTCCTTTGCCACAAAAACCAACCGTAAAAAGCTTACCAAAGCTTACTCCGATAAATCCCCTCTTGTTGATATTGCCTTCTCATCAGAGGACAAGGAGTTTGTAATATCCTCCTCATCAGGCAGAATGTTACTAATCCATTCAGGTTTACTTAACCTGAAAACTTCACGCTCAACTCAGGGTGTAGCAGTCCTTAAACTTAAAAAAGGACACAGACTGTTTTCAATTAAAGAATATGTTGAAGGAACCTTCAGCAAGCCTTCAAGGTACAGAACACGTAACCTGCCTGCACTGGGTGCTTTGCCTTCACCTGATGATAACAGTGAACAGCTCTCTATAATTTAACCTATATAATTAAATTTAAGGGTTTTTAAATAAAACACTTGCAAAATTATTTGTTATGTGTTATTATATTAAGGCTTGATAAAAAATAACTATAATTAGTTGAAAGGATCGATATATATGGGAATTTGGGGTATAATTTTAGGCGCAGTCCTTATTATTATGTCTATAGCAATTATTGTTGCAATTATTTTACAGGAAGGTAATCAGCAGGGCGTTGGCGTAGTAACCGGCGGTGCGGATTCTTTCTTCTCAAAGAATAAGGCTCGTTCAATTGACGCAAAGCTTGCTAAGTGGACAAAGGTTATCGCAGCCATTTTCGTAATCTGCGTAATCGCACTTAATGCATTAGAGCGTTTTGGTGTTCTTTAATATAAGAACAGTTCTATTTTACAAAAATAAAGCATAATTATAGACCATAGGACAACCTATGGTCTATTTTTTACTTTATAGGAAATTCCTCGAAGACGGTCGGGCAAAAAAGGTTTGGAAATATCAGCCTTTCTTCTCGAAATGGGTGTC
>CAMFZJ010000056.1 GCA_946004305.1 uncultured Clostridia bacterium
ACACAAGGAGTATCGTCGGCAGCGTCAGATGTGTATAAGAGACAGAATATATGTAGTATAATGTTGTTATGCAGATTGTTATTTTTTTAACAATCTTAAAATAAAAATTTAGAGTTTAGGTTAGGTGTGAAACTATGATTATTCAGGTGTGTATCGGAAGCTCTTGTCATTTAAAGGGCTCTCACGATGTAGTAAAAAAATTTCAGGATGCAATCGAGCTTTTCGGTTATAAGGATGACATTACCTTGGCCGGCAGCTTTTGCACAGGTGAATGTATGCACAAGGGCGTAACTGTAACTATCAATGATGAAGTTGTCAAAGGAGTTACCACAGAGAATTTCAATGAAATTTGGCAGAAATATGTTGTAAAGGGCTTAGAGGAGGAAAAAGCATAAATGGCTGATTGTCTTAAGCTGAAAAAATCCAACTGTAAAAACTGTTATAAGTGTATACGCAACTGTCCTGTAAAATCTATTCGTTTTTCAGGAAATCAGGCTCACATTGTGGGTAATGAATGTATCCTTTGCGGACAATGTGTAGTGGTATGTCCCCAGGAGGCAAAAGAAGTTGTAGACAGTACCGAAAAGGTAAAAATTATGCTGATGGACGATGCCCCTGTAATAGCCAGTATAGCTCCCTCATTTATTGCAAACTATAAAAATACCGGTATTGAGTCAATGAGAAAAGCATTGAAAAAGCTTGGCTTTTTTGATGTTGAGGAAACTGCAATAGGTGCAACTATTGTAAAGAAAGAGTATGACGAAATGCTGAGAAAGGGCAATAAAGATATAATTATTTCTTCTTGTTGTCATTCAATAAATCTGCTTATTCAGAAGCATTTTCCTGATTTGCTCCATTGTCTTGCAGATATTTTGTCACCAATGCAGGCTCATTGTGTAGATATTAAAAAAAGGTATCCCAATGCAAAAACTGTATTCATCGGACCTTGTGTTGCTAAGAAAGACGAAGCAGATTATTACGGCGATATAGTAGACGCTGTTCTAACATATGAAGAGCTGTCCCATTGGCTGAAAAGTGAAAACATTGAGCTTGAAAGCAATATGGATAAGGAAGAATACAGTAAAGCCAGAATCTTCCCAACAACCGGCGGTATTCTGAAATCTATGGAACTTGATACTGAAGGCTATACATACATTGCTCTTGACGGAGTTGATAACTGTATTTCAGCTCTTGAGGATATACGTTCAGGTAATATCAGCAAATGCTTTATTGAAATGTCCTCCTGCGTTGGCAGTTGTATCGGCGGTCCGGTAATGGAAAAGGGTAACCGTTCAATTGTAAGTGATTACATAGAGGTCAATAATTATGCAGGTGATAAGGACTTTGTGGTTGAAAAGCTTTCGGATTCTCAGCTTACAAAGTATATGGAAAGAATACCTCAAACCTTACCTGAACCCACCGAAACAGTAATTTCGGAAATTCTTAGAAAAATGGGTAAAACTAAGCCGGAGGATGAACTAAATTGCGGTTCCTGCGGATATGATACCTGTCGCAAAAAAGCAGTTGCTATTTATCAGGGTAAGGCTGACTTATCAATGTGTCTGCCTTTCTTAAAAGATAAAGCAGAAAACTTTACCGACAATATTATCAATAATACACCTAACGGTATTATCGTTCTTAACGACAGCCTGGAAGTTCAGCAGATTAATAATGCAGCCAGAAAGATTATGAATATCAAGTATGCCAGTGATGTATTAGGCAGTCAGGTAATCTGCATTTTAGATCCAACCGACTTTATGGAAGTAAAGCGAACCGGCAGAAACATCCGTGATAAAAAGGTTTACTTAGCAGAGTATAATAAATATGTGGAAGAAACAATAATCTATGATAAGGAATACAATAATTTAATGTGTCTGATGCGTGATGTAACTCTCCAGGAAAGTGAAAGAGAAAAGAAAGAGAACATCAGCCGTCAGACAATTGAAGTTGCAGACAAGGTAGTTGATAAGCAGATGAGAATTGTCCAGGAAATCGCCTCTCTGCTTGGAGAAACTGCTGCAGAAACTAAAATTGCACTAACTAAGCTAAAGGAGTCTATGTCTGATGAATAATCTATGTGCAGATATTGGTTACCGAAGCGTTAATCATTACGGCGAAGAGCTGTGCGGTGACCACGTAGATGTCATTGAACAAGATGAAAATTCAATAATAGTTGTTTTAGCAGATGGACTTGGAAGCGGGGTAAAGGCAAGTATTCTGTCAACATTAACCTCAAAGATTATTTCTACAATGATGGCAGAGGGCTTATCAATTGAAGATTGTGTTTCAACAATAGCCGCCACCTTGCCTGTATGTTCTGTACGAGGCGTTGCTTATTCAACTTTTACGATTATCAGAATTGCAGATAATCAGTATGCCGAAATAATCCAGTATGATAACCCACAGGTTATTATGTTACGCAACGGTGAAAATTACGAATATGACAGAACCGAAATGAACATAGGCGGCAAAAAGATTTTTAAATCCAAAATCAAGCTTATGGAGGACGATGTTTTCGTAGCAATGAGCGACGGCTGTCCTCATGCAGGAATAGGCTTAGCCTATAATATGGGATGGCAGAGAGAAGATATTATTTCCTTTCTTGAGCCTATATCCTGTGTAGGTTATACTGCCAAAACACTTTCTACAATTCTGATTGATGAGGTCTTTAAATTGTACAATAATCAGCCCGGTGATGACGCTACAGCCTGTACTGTCAGAATCAGGAAGAGAGAGCCTGTGAATTTGTTGTTTGGACCTCCGTCAAACAGAGATGACTGTAATCGAATGATGTCTCTTTTCTTTTCAAAGGAAGGTCAGCATATTGTATGCGGAGGCACCACATCAACAATTGCAGCAAAGTATTTAAACAAACCGTTGATTCCTCATATGGATTTTATCGACAAGGATATACCCCCTATAGCTGAAATAGAAGGAGTTGATTTAGTAACGGAAGGAGTTATTACAATCAACAGAGTTGTAGAGTACGCTAAGGATTATCTTGATGATAACGAATCCTATACCCATTGGAGTTATAAAAAAGACGGGGCCTCTCTTATTGCAAAAACCCTATTTGAAGATGCAACAGATATAAATTTCTATGTTGGAAGAGCAGTCAATCCTGCACATCAGAATCCTGATTTGCCTATAAACTTTAATATAAAGATGAATCTGGTAGCAGAGCTTTCGGAATGTCTTAAAAAAATGGGCAAACGCATAAAGGTTAGTTATTATTAGGAGGAAATATGAGAAAATTCGACACAAAAGTTCAGCATTTAAAATATAAAGTCCTTAGAACAGTAGCAGCGTTTGCTTGGGATGATAAGCTTAATGATAATGTTCTGGATATACCGGACATAATAGTACCAGGAAAAGAATCCACTATGAGATGCTGTGTTTATAAAGAAAGGGCTATTGTAAAAGAAAGAGTAAAGCTTGCAATGGGCGGAAATAAGTCAAACCCTAATATTATAGAGGTTATTGATATTGCCTGTGACGAGTGCCCTATGAGTGGATATGAAGTTACAGCCTCTTGCCGTGGCTGTCTTGCACATAGATGCGAGGACGTTTGTCCAAAAAATGCTATTACATATGACGCTAACCATGTTGCTCATATAGATAAATCAAAATGTGTAAACTGCGGTCAGTGTGCAAAGGTTTGTCCATATAGTGCTATCATCAACCACCAGCGCCCTTGTGAAGCAGCTTGTAAGGTTGGTGCAATATCAGCTAAGAATAATGACGAAAATCATCCGGCAAAAATTGATAACAGCAAATGTATTGAATGTGGTGCTTGTGTGTATCAATGCCCTTGGGGTGCTATTACAGACAAATCATTTATTCTTGATACAATTGATATCATTAAGAAAAGTGAAAACAACAAAAAATATAAGGTTTATGCAGTTGTTGCACCGACAATCTCCAGCCAGTTTAGATATGCAAAGCTTGGACAGGTTGTTTCCGGAATAAAGCAAATGGGCTTTTATACAGTAGTAGAGGCGGCTTTAGGTGCAGATATGGTTGCATTTGATGAGGCGAAAGAGCTTGTAGAAAAGGGATTTTTAACCAGCTCCTGCTGTCCTGCCTTTGTAAGCTACATTGAAAAGCATATACCTCAAATGAAAGAGAATGTTTCTCATAATCTATCCCCGGCGGCAGCGATTGCAAGGTACATAAAGAAAACCGATAAAAATGCTAAGATTGTGTTTATCGGCCCTTGTACTGCCAAAAAACAAGAAGCATTAAGAGAAGATGCAAAACCGTATCTTGATTCTGTAATTACTTTTGAAGAGCTACAGGCTTTGTTCGACAGCAAAAACATTGACTTAACAACTCTCGGAATGGATTACCTTGATAACGCTTCATATTACGGAAGAATTTTTGCTCGCTGCGGCGGACTTTCAGATGCTGTTGCTGAGGCTCTCAAGGAACAGGGCGTTGATGATTTTGACCTTAAAGCTGTAGCTTGTGACGGTATAGCTGAATGTAAAGTTGCATTACTCAAAGCAAGCAAGGGTAAGCTTCAGGAAAACTTTATTGAGGGTATGGCTTGTGAAGGCGGCTGTATCGGCGGTGCCGGATGTCTTACCCATGGTAACCGAAACAAAAGTGAGGTTGACAAGTACGGACAGGAAGCTAAGGAAAAAACCATTACCGATGCTATCAGCGTACTCAATATGCGTTGATAAATATTTAAGATACAATAAGTTAAACTAAAAAATCACACCGAAACCGGTGTGATTTTTAAATTTATAGCAGACTTTTACGTTTTCTCTCAAGCTTTACCAAATCAATATTGGTAATTTTATCATCTTTATTAAGGTCAGAGCTAACAAGAAAAGCCTTAGTTAAGCTTTTTGTACCCAGTAAATATCCAAACATAGCTTTTCTGTCTAAAGTATTTATATTACCTTCTCCTGTTAAATCACCAAGTACAATAAAAATGTAGGTTTTATTCTTTTTGTTTCCTGAGAATGTGACTTTTTCATCAGTTCCGATTATTCTTCTATTGCTGTTGAAGCTAATGGTATAGCCATCGTAAACTATGTTCTTTTTAAATATCGCCTTTGTAGTACCCTGAGGAACAAATATATATTTACCGTTTATCAGATAATCTTTAAAGCTGAGTTTAGATTTATTTTCAGAAACATCATTTGAATTTTCCTCAGCAAATACATTACTCTCACTATATACATTGTAGCTGTAGGTGCTTTGGTTTTTAGTAATAGTAAAAATTTTATCCTTATAAGCTGTCAGATAATAAGGCGTGTAATTTATTTCGTATTCTACAAGAAGGTCACCGTTACTCTTATCATATCCAACAAGATGATTCTTTTGGTAGCTTACTAAATATTTATTAGTTTCACCACAGTAGGGCAATATGGTATTGTCAGTATCTACGATTTCTTTCACATTTTTTGTAAACTCAAATATTTCGCCGTTATCATTTGCAAAATAGTTTTCAGATATATTACATATGTTATAGCTTTTATCATAAGCATATTTAGATATAACCTTACAGTCAGACAGCTTACATATTCCGTCATAACTAACAGCATATGTATTTCCTTTATGGTCTATCAGCTTGTTAGCAGAAACGATATTATCAGTTATGATATTTCCTTTCATATCAAGGCTGCACACAGATTTTTTAGAGTTTAAAAGGAAAATACAACCTTTGCTATTAACAACCATATTAGGTTTAGAATACATTGAAAAGTAAAAATTCTCCGAACTTTCCGGCTTATCTGACTTATGAAGAAAGTATGAATTGTTTGCTAAAGTTGAGCGAGTGATAGTATATACAATATCCTTGTTTATAGCAAAATCTATAATCTTTTCTTCAAACTGAAGGTTCAATTCCCGGTTATCGGAGGTAAGCTCCTTAATATACAGATGTTTGTCTTTTAAAGCAGAAAAGTAGATTTTATTGTCTTTGTAAATAACCTTAGTATTATATCCTTTGAAATCACCTATTTCATTATTTACAGCACTTGTTTTGTCAAAACCAATTATAATTACAGAAAGTAACATAAATACTGTCATACTAAAGGATATTATTTTTTTAGCAGCTAAACCCATATTAAACCCCATATATAGAAAAGAGGCAACATTTCAGTTGCCTCCAAACTAACAATAATTTATTACATTTCCCAGTTATGCCATACGTTCTGAATATCGTCATTATCTTCAAACATATCCAGCATTTTCTGCATATTATCCTTAGATTCCTGAGAGTCTAATGTTGTGTAAGTATTAGGTACCATTTCAACCTCTGCAGAAGCAAACTCATAGCCTTTAGCTGCAATATCATCTCTTACACCGCTGAAATCCTCAGGCTCTGTGTAAATAGTGAAAATATCCTCATCAGCCTCAAAGTCGGAAGCTCCTGCCTCAAGAGCGTCTTCCATAACCTTGTCCTCGCCGGCCTCAAGGTCTTCACGCTCAATAACAAGTACGCCCTTCTTTTCAAACATAAAGGTAACGCAGCCCTGAGTACCCATATTACCGCCGAATTTATCAAAATAATGTCTAACCTCGCCGGCAGTTCTGTTTCTGTTGTCAGTAAGTGCCTCAACAATTACAGCCACGCCGTTAGGACCGTAGCCCTCGTATGTAACAGACTCATAGTTAGCAGAGTCGTTATCACCGGCGGCTTTTTTGATAATACGGTCAATGTTATCATTTGGCACATTTGCAGCCTTAGCCTTTGCAATAACATCTCTAAGCTTTGAGTTTACGGAAGGGTCAGCACTGCCGCCCTCTCTGACAGCAACTGCAAGCTCACGTCCGATTTTAGTAAAAACCTTAGCCCTTGCAGCGTCATTTTTACCTTTCTTCTGTTTAATTGTACTCCATTTATTATGTCCTGACATAAAACCATTCCTTTAAATTTATTTACTTTATGAGTATATCACAGATAAATATAAAATGCAAATTAATTGTATACTAAAAAATCAAAGGCAAAAGTTACAATTTGGTTACAAAACTATTGCCTAAATTTTTTCTTAGTGATAGTATATAACTATAATTACATTACGAAAGGAATGTGCTTATGATTAGTTCAATGACAGGCTTCGGCAGATTTGAAGGAACAGTAAACGGCAGAAGCATTACTCTTGAAATCAAAAGCGTAAATCATCGTTATACAGAATTTTCCTGCAGAACAACAAAAGGCTACAGCTTTCTTGAGGAGAAGCTGAAATCTTATATTACATCAAAGGTATCCAGAGGAAAGATTGATATGTTCGTATCAATTACAGAGCCGGAGGATACCCCAACAGAGGTTTTGGTAAATCACAATCTTGCTTTAGGATATATTAATGCTCTCAAGGAAATTGAAACAAAGTACGGCATAAAAAATGATGTAACAGCAGTAGATGTGGCAAAGTATCCTGATGTACTTACAGTTCATAAAGCACCTGAAAACGAAGAGCAGGTTTATGCAGATGTGCTTGTTGCTGTAGATTCAGCCCTTGAGTCATTTATGTCAATGCGTAAAGCAGAGGGAGAAAAGCTTAAAGCAGATATTTTAATGAGAGCAAATAACATAATGGATTTTGTTGAACAGGTTGAACAGCGTTCTCCTGAAACTGTTAATGAATATCAACAGCGTCTGCAAAGTAAAATACAGGAGTTCCTACAATCTACCGAATATGACCAACAACGTGTTATTACAGAAGTTGCAATTTATGCGGACAAAGTAGCAGTAGCAGAAGAAACAGTAAGGCTCAGAAGTCATTTCGACCAGATGAAAACCTATCTGGAAAAGGATGAGCCAATAGGCAGAAGCCTGGACTTCCTTGTTCAGGAAATGAATAGAGAAGCAAATACAATCGGTTCTAAGGTAAGAGATGCAGAGCTTGCGCAGATTGTAGTTAAAATCAAGAACGAGATTGAAAAAATCCGTGAGCAAGTTCAGAATATTGAATAGGTGATACGATGAAACTAATTAACATAGGCTATGGTAATATGGTGTCAGCTTCTAAGATTGTAGCAGTTGTTTCACCTGACGCCGCCCCTGTAAAGCGTATTGTTCAGGAAGGAAAGGCAAAAGGATTGGTAGTTGACGCAACCTGCGGAAGAAAGTGTAAAGCAGTTATTGTAACAGACAGCGACCATGTTGTATTGTCAGCTCTTTCCCCGGAGTCAATAGGTAACAGAAGCGAGGAGGAGTAATATGAGCAAAGGCAAGCTGATTATTTATACAGGCTGTTCAGGAGTAGGCAAGGGTACAATAATGACTCGCCTTATGGAGCTTGATGACAAAATAAAGCTTTCAGTTTCCTGTACAACCAGAGATCCTCGTCCCGGTGAAATTCCTGATTTTCACTACCACTATATTAAAAAAGATGAGTTTGAAAAGCTTATTGCCGAGGATGGTTTTTTGGAATACGCTCAGTATTGCGACAACTATTACGGTACACCTTTAGCCCCAATTAATAGCTGGATTGAAAAGGGCTGTTATGTATTTCTTGAAATAGAAGTTCAGGGTGCTATGCAGGTTATGAAAAAACGACCTGATGCATTAAGCATATTTGTTCTTCCCCCATCTCTTGAAGAGCTTGAAAAAAGACTTCGTAACAGGGGTACAGAGGATGAAGAAACTATACTGAAACGACTTAGCTGTGCAGAGGAAGAAATGTCATATGCTAAGCACTATCAGTACCAAGTGCTTAATGATGACGTAGAAAGAGCAGTTAAGGAAATACTTGATATTATCCGTAAATAAC
>CAMFZJ010000057.1 GCA_946004305.1 uncultured Clostridia bacterium
TTGTGTGACAAAGCACAACGTAAGCCTGCGTTAAAGGCACTTGAGTGGACAGCATGTGCTGTCAATTTGGGTGGTACCACAGGAGAATTGCTCTTGTCCCATTTTGGGGCAGGAGCTTTATTTTTGATATAAATAATAATTTAGGAGAGATAATTATGGAGTGGACAGGACTTAACGAACTCAGAGAAAAATTCTTGTCTTTTATGGAGTCTAAGGGATGCTTGCGTTTGCCTTCATTCCCCCTAATCCCAAAGGATGATAAGAGCCTATTGCTTATTAACAGCGGTATGGCACCAATGAAGAAATATTTTACAGGAGAAATTACTCCTCCCAGAAAGAGAGTTACAACCTGTCAGAAGTGTATCCGTACACCTGACATTGACGAGGTAGGCATTACAGACCGTCACGGCACATACTTTGAAATGCTGGGTAACTTTTCCTTTGGCGATTATTTCAAAAAAGAGGCAACAGCTTGGGCTTGGGAATTTTTTACAGAGGTACTTGAAATTCCTAAGGAAAAGCTTTACGTTTCCGTTTATCAGGAGGACGATGAAGCTTATGATATATGGACAAAGGAAGTGGGAGTAGAGGAGAGCCATATGGTTCGCCTTGGAAAAGCTGACAACTTTTGGGAGCACGGCAGCGGTCCTTGCGGTCCTTGTTCGGAGATTTACTATGACAGAGGACCTGACCATGGCTGCGGCAAGCCTGACTGTAAGGTAGGCTGTGACTGCGACAGATATATGGAAGTATGGAACCTTGTATTTACCCAGTTTGACAATGACGGTAACAACAACTATACTCCACTTGACCACCCTAATATTGATACAGGTATGGGACTTGAGCGTCTTGCTTGCGTAATGCAGGGTGTCGATAACCTTTTCCTTGTAGATACAGTTCAGAACATTATGAAGCACATTTCAAGCATTGTAGGTGTTGAGTACGGAGAAAGTGAAAAGACAGATATTTCACTTCGTGTAATTACAGACCATATCCGCAGTACAACATTTATGATTTCTGACGGTGTAATGCCTTCTAATGAGGGCAGAGGTTATGTGCTTAGAAGACTTTTAAGACGTGCAGCACGTCACGGAAGACTGTTAAACTATAACGAGCCATTCCTTTACAAAATTTGTGATACAGTAATTAAGGAAAATATGTCTGCATATCCTGAGCTTGCAGAAAAGAAGGACTTTATTACAAAGCTTATCAGAGTTGAAGAAGAAAACTTTTCCCGCACAATCGACCAGGGACTTTCGATGCTAAAAGATATTATTGAAAAGCGTGACATAGAAACCTTATCCGGTGAAGACGCATTCAAGCTTAACGATACCTACGGATTCCCAATTGATTTAACAAAGGAAATTCTTGGCGAATCAGGAATTAAGGTTGATGTAAAGCGTTTTAAGGAGCTGTTAAAAGAGCAGAAAGACAGAAGCCGTAACGCAAGAAAAAATGCAGGTGCAGACGCTTGGATTTCAGATGCTACCGACCTTTCCGATATTAAGCCAACAAGATTTGTAGGCTATGACGATTACACATCAGAGGGAATAGTAAAAGCCATTATTGTTGGCGGAGAAAGAGTTGAAATGGTAACAGAGGGACAGAGTGCTGTTATCGTAACCGAGCAGACGCCTTTCTATGCAGAGTCAGGCGGACAGGTTGGTGACACAGGTGTTATCAAAACCGAAAACTGCGTTATGACTGTTGATAATACTACAAAAGACCACAACTCAGTTTATCTCCACGCTTGTACAATTGATAAAGGCGCAGTGTCCGTAGGTGATAAGGTTGAGCTTGAAATTGATGTTGAACGCAGACTAAGTATCAGACGTAACCATACTGCCGCCCATCTTTTACAGGCAGCTCTTCGTGAAATTCTCGGTACTCACGTTGAACAGGCAGGACAGCTTGTAACTGACAGCTATTTCCGTTTTGACTTTACCCACTTTGAAGCATTGACAGCAAAACAGCTTATTCAGGTGGAAGCCCTTGTAAATAAAGTAATTCTTCAGGACATTCCTGTAGAAACAATTGAAATGCCAATAGAAGAGGCTAAGAAAATCGGCGCGATGGCTTTGTTTGGCGAGAAGTACGGTGACATTGTAAGAGTTGTAAAAGCCGGAGACTTCTCAGTAGAGCTGTGTGGCGGTACACACGTTGAAAATTCATCAAAGCTTGGACTGTTCAAAATCCGTCAGGAAGGCTCTGTTGCTGCCGGTGTAAGACGTATTGAAGCTCTTACCGGTTGGGGCGTGCTTGAATATGCAAGCAAAATGATTGGCGTTATAGGGCTGGCTGCTGCCGAGCTTAAAATTTCCGACCCACGAGCATTAGCTGAGGGTGCTGCAAAAATTGCCGAGGACTTAAAGAATAAGGACAAAGAGATTTCTGCACTAAAGGATAAGCTTTCAGCTTCAAAGGTTAATGATATTGTTTCCGGCGGTGAAGATGTAAACGGTGTTAATGTTATTACAGCTGAGCTTAATGATGTGCAGGGCGACCAGCTTAGAAACATATGCGATATGTGTGTAAGCAAAAATTCAAAGGCTGTAGTTGTTCTCTGCGGTGTAAACGGAGCTAAGGGTACATTTGCCTGCTGTGTAGGTAAGGAGGCAAGAGAGCTTGGACTAAATGCCGGCAAGCTTGTTAAAGCAGTTGCACAGATAACAGGCGGTAACGGCGGAGGTAAGCCTGATATGGCTATGGCAGGTGCTAAGGATATGTCAAAGGTTTCCGAAGCTCTTGCAACAGTAAAAACATTAGTTGCAGAAAGCCTGTAAGCCTAATCAATATTCTTATATAGAATTAAACTATAATGTTATAAACAACAAAGCGGTGATTTTAAGTCACCGCTTTGCTTATTATATTATTATTTCTTAATAATACCATTTGTGAAATCCTTGCCGCAAGGCTCAATATTATCAGTTGCCAAGCTGTAAATATCACTTGCAAGCAAATCAATATTGAAAATCTCTTTTCCTTTTTCGTTGAGATTTTTATAACCGTCTGCCACATTGGTAATCAAGGGCAGATTGCTCTTTGACTTAATTTCTTTCATTAATTCCTGACCTTTTTCGTTAAAAGCCAAAACCCTGATATACGGCACATCTTCCTTTGCCATATGACTTTTAATTCCCAACAATGCACAAATTATTATTCTTCTGAGCCGAGCAAGAGTGTATCTTTTTGTTTTAATCATTGTCAGCAATTCTTCAAGTGAAGCTGATTTTCTTACAGCCTCATAAATACGGTTTTCCAGTCCCTCTGTAACGTCAGGCAGCTTTGCGAAATCATCAACATTCATTGTTCTTAATTTAAACAAAATAGCCTTTTCCAAACTATAAATTGTGGCAGGACTTTTAAATACTTCAGGACTTACCTCTGGCATATATTTATATACATCTTCATTGTTATGAAGTATCATTTTTCTTAAATTACTTCCGCTTGTAATATTTCCCCTGCATACATGCTCATGGTGACCTGTGCCTATTCTTTCTAAAATAAAAGGCTGTATGTCGGTACCCTCAAGCATTTTAATATATTCCACGGCAAGTACATTATTTGGCTTCGTAATAACCTGTGCAAGTGATTTGGAATATATAGTTTCAAAAGCCATTTCTACAGCCTGTGGATAATAATTTCCACGCCTCATATTTTTCTTAATTTCATTATTTAGCCTGGGATTTTTAAAAGCTTCTGCTGTTTTCAGCAATAAATCGGTATTGGTTTCTTCTGTACTGAAACAGAGCTTTTCTGTACAGCCTAAAGCCTTGGCAAGCTGAACTCCCCCTCTTGCAAAGCTTTCGGCACCGCTTGAAGCATAAACTGTAGGCAGTTCTATAACAAGGTCAGCACCGTTTTCAACAGCAATTTTTCCCCTGCTGAACTTGTCAATTATGGCAACATCGCCTCTTTGTGTGAAATTTCCGCTCATAATAGCAACTACAGCATTATCACTATGAGCTTTTATGCAGCCAATTTGATGTTTATGACCGTTATGAAAAGGGTTGTATTCACAGATTATTGCCGATGCTTTCATAAGCCCTCCCGTTTTTTGGCAGATTTCGTCAATTTTACTTGAAAATTCCTGAGTTTTAGTTTATTATATTATAGTACACGTTTTTATTATAATCAACATAGGGGGATTCAAAAAATGAAAATATTAGTAATAAACGCAGGTAGCTCATCTCTTAAGTATCAGTTAATTGATATGAATGGGGAAAAGGTGCTTGCAAAGGGCAACTGCGAAAGAATCGGTTCCGATGGTTCAGTAATCGGATATAAGGCAAAGGGACAGGAAATCAAAAAGGAAGTTCCAATGCCTGACCATACAATAGCATTTTTGCAGGTTAAGGATATGCTTTTGGATTCTGAGTGTGGCGTAATCAAAGATTTATCAGAGGTTTCTGCAATCGGCCACAGAGTAGTACAGGGCGGCTCAGTATTCAGCGAATCCTGTCTTGTAAACAAAGATGTAATTGAAAAAATCAGAGAGCTTTCACCGCTTGCACCTCTCCATAACCCTGCAAATATTCAGGGTATTGAGGCTTGCACACAGGTGTTCGGTGAGAGTGTGCCTCAGGTAGTAGTATTTGATACTTCTTTCCATAGCACTATGCCACCAAAGGCATATATGTATGCAATTCCATATGAGTATTACGAGAAATACGGAGTACGCCGTTATGGCTTCCACGGAACATCTCACCGTTTTGTAAGTGGAGAAATGGCAAAAAGAATGGGCAAGGATATAAAGGATTTAAAGATTATCACTTGTCATATCGGTAACGGTTCTTCAATTACAGCTATTGACGGCGGTAAGGTAATTGATACAACAATGGGCCTTACACCGCTTGACGGCTTTATGATGGGTACTCGTACCGGCTCTCTTGATCCCTCTGTAGTAACCTTTATCGAAGAAAAAGAACACCTTTCTGCTCAGGAAATTGACCATATTCTAAATAAAAAGTCAGGACTTTTGGGTGTGTCCGGTGTTTCCGGTGATGACCGTGACGTAACAGACGCTGAGAATAAAGGTAACCCCCGTGCTAAGCTTGCTCACGATATGCTTTACTATCAGATTGCTAAGTATATAGGCTCCTTCTATATAGCACTTGGAGGCTGTGACGCTATTGTATTTACAGCAGGTCTTGGTGAAAATCAGCCAAAGCTCAGAGCAGGCGTTTGTAATTATCTTGGATGTATCGGTGTTGAAATGGATACCGAAGCAAACGACAATGCAATTCATGGCAATCAGGGTAAGCTCTCAACAGATAATTCAAAAATCAGAGTAGAGCTTATTGCTACTAACGAAGAGCTTGTCATAGCAAGAGATACAAAGGCTATTGTTGAAGCTTAAGCTTATATATTTCAAATTATGTTCCCCATTTATCAGATATCTTTGGTAAATGGGGTAAATTTTATCTGTAATGTAAAAACAGCTTGAAATCCCTATGCTAAGATTTCAAGCTGTTTTAATTCAAATTTAGAATAAATAAAGTGTATTACGCATGACTGTTAATTGACGTGTCATCTTCAATTTCATTATCTCTGAAAAGTAATGAAATACACCAGATAGCAGCAAGACCAACAAGAATATAAATAATTCTGCTGACAATTCCTGTTTGACCACCGCATATAAAAGCAACTAAGTCAAACTGAAAAATACCAATACTGCCCCAGTTAAGACCACCGATAATAGCAAGGGTCAATGCAATTTTGTCTAACATATTAAAGCCTCCTTTAATCAATGTTAGTATTGACCCTTTTGAGAGCTTTATACATTGCAAAACAAATTCATATGAAAAATATAAAATCAGTAATCGTAAGCGCTATTCCCAAGATAAAAAGTATAACACCCAAAATTTTACAAATATTGGTGGCTTTTTTTAGTTTGAACTTTGAAATCATATTTTCAGTAGGGAAGGGAAAAAGAAAAACAGTAATACCCAAAATATCCAAAGCAAAAGCAATCATAGTAATTCCTATAACATTTACAAGAGAAAACATCAAAAGCCCAATAGGAATTGCAAAAACACAAACGCTGTTAATTACAGAAAACAGCTTAGTGTATTTCTCCTGATAATCGTAGAATTTTATAGTGTTTCTCTGGCAATCCTCACAGCAATATTGCTCCATATAAGATATTTCTTTACCGCAGTAATCACATTTTTTCATAATATATACCTGACAATTATTTGTCTGTCCTTTCAAAATATACTAGTAAATAATAACACTTTAGCAACAGAGCATTTTTCTTTATTAGAAAAAACTATCTTCTATACACAAATTCCAAATTTTGTCTGTTTTTAATTTTTTTAATAATAACAATAAGGCTTATAATAAAGAGTACAATGCTTATCCATTGGCTTGTTGATAAACCAAGGTAAATGCCTCTGTAGGTATCACCTCGTAAAAATTCATCAAAAAACCTTATTGTGCTGTATAACAAAAGATAAACATAAATAAGTGAGCCTTTTAAAATTCCTTTATAGAATAATAGTAGTAATACTATAAATAAAACTATATTCAAAGTACTTTCCAAAAGCTGAACCGGAAAACGATTAACTCCGTTACATAATTCAATCAATGCATTTTCAGCAGTAAAGCCAAAACTGCTTTCAATTCCGAAACAGCATCCGCTGAAAAAACAGCCTATTCTTCCGAAAGCGTGGAACAGAGGAATACCAACCGCAAAGGAGTCTGAAAAGTTTTTAATATCAATTTTCCTTATCTTACAGTATATTACCCCAAAGCCTAAAGCCCCCAGTAAACCGCCGTAAAACACCATTCCGCCAAAGCCTGTGCTTATAATATTCCATAAAAATCCAATATCTTTACCCTCGTTGAAATACCTTTCTATGCCATCAATAATAACATCAAGGCTTGTAATACCGTATAAAATCTTCGCCCCGATTAATGCTCCCATAAGAGCAAAAATTTCGCCGATAATAATGTCCTCGATTTTTATATTATATTTTCCTGACAGTTTAATTGCAACAAATCCCATAAGTATAAGCCCAACAGCGGTGAATATACCATATGTACTAAGCTGCAACCCAAATATTTCAATAATAGGATACATAATCTAAACCTTAGCTTTCGTTTTATATGCCTATATTTTATCAAATCTTATAATGTAACGCAAGACGTACCTAACGTAGTAATGAATATATTTAGATAATGAACCCCTATTGTGTCAATTTACTCTGTTTTTTGATTTGCTCATTGTTGTTCTTTGTGCATAATTATCATTGAAAATAGGTGCTCATTGTGATATACTCAATAGGTAATCAATTAATCGAGATGAATTATGCGGAGGTAGTTTAAATGAAAAAATATGAAACACCTGATATTGAATTGTTAGAATACGAAGTTGAAGATTGTTTGACAGGTTCAACAGACATTCCGGATGAAAATGAAAGCCTTAACGATATTATTGGCGATTTAACTTAATACTTAGTTTAGAGTGTTTTGGCGGATAGCTTTAAGCTGTCCGTTTTTCTCTTATAAGACAGTAAAAACAACTATTTAGGAAAAGGAATTAAAATGGACTATATTAAAAATCTATCCGAAGAATTTAAAATCCAACCTCAGTATGCTGAAAATGTGATAAAATTGCTTGATGAAGGCAACACTATACCTTTTATAGCTCGTTATCGAAAGGAGCTTCACGGCTCAATGGATGACCAGCTGATTCGTCAGTTTTCAGAACGTCTGGAGTATATGCGTAATTTTGATGCTAGAGCAAAGGAAATTACCGACCTTATTGAGGCTGCCGGTGCATTATCAGAAGAAATAGTTGAGGCTATTTCAAAGGCGGAAACTCTGACTGATTTAGAAAATATTTACCGTCCCTACAGACCAAAACGTAAAACCAGAGCCTCTATCGCTAAGGAAAAAGGACTTGAGCCGTTAGCTACATATATATTAAATCAAGATGATGATAAAGCATATCCCATTGATTTAGCTCAAGGATATGTTGATATTGAAAAGGGCGTTGAAACACCTGAGGACGCATTACAGGGTGCTCTTGATATTATTGCGGAAATATGTTCAGATAACGCAGAAATCCGCAAGCGACTGTTCAACCTTGTTTGGTATAACGGAATTGTCGTTTCAAAAGCAACAGATGAGGAAGCGGAAAGCGTATATACAATATATTACGATTTTTCAGAGCCTGTTAAGAAAATCAGCGGACACAGAGTTCTTGCTATTGACCGTGGTGAGCGTGAAAAATTCCTAAAGGTTAATATTGAAGTTGATGACACAAAGCCAATGGATATGATTAAGTCTGTAATGGTGACCTCTGATAATCCTTGTTCAGACGCAGTCGTTATGGCTTGTGAGGACGCATACACACGTTTGCTTCTGCCTTCTATCCAGCGTGAAGTAAGAAATCAGCTGACAGAAAATGCAGATGTGTCTGCAATGAAGCTTTTTGCTACAAATCTACATCAGCTTCTGATGCAGCCGCCTGTAAAGGATAGAGTAGTAATCGGACTTGACCCGGGTTACCGTACAGGCTGTAAGGTTGCAGTAGTTGACGAAACCGGAAGAGTGCTGGACACTACGGTAATATATCCAACCCACAGCGAAGCAAAGGTTAAGG
>CAMFZJ010000058.1 GCA_946004305.1 uncultured Clostridia bacterium
CCGGCTGAAACTGAATACACAGTAGTTTACAGCTATACAACAAAGGACGGCGACCAGACTCTTACTAAGAAAGTAACAACTACAGAAACAAATGCAACTGCTATTGCCGCTATAGCTGTTCCTACAATCGTAAATCCATACTATTCATACAGCCTAGGTGAGTGTACACTTGACGGCGCAACTGTAAAGGCAGCTCTTACTGCTGATGCAAAGAAATATATTGTAACAGTTGACGGTGAAGAAATAGGTGAATACGGCTACAAAGAGAAGGTAACTGTTGGCGATAATACCTACTATGTAACAGGTCATATGAACATTGTTACAGGTGCAGATAAAAAGCCTGCTGCAATTTCTCTTGACGGACTTACAGTTTCAGATACTAAGGTATCAATGGATCTTTTAGCTACAGCAAATATTGAAAACTTCGACCGTATGGGCGTTGTATTTGCTGCTTCAGAAAGAACAGAAGCTGAAATTACTGCAGCTGTTAAAGCAGTAACAACAGGTACAAGCGTATCAAACGGTATTGCTGTTCATAACTCAACAGTAGATTCTGCAAACGAGTCAGGTTCATATCAGTTTACATATGCTCCATATGTAGCAAAAGAAAAGGCAACAAAGACACTCTATTTCTACACATTTGCTGTAGATACAGAGGGCAACGTGTCAATTAGCTCAGTTGTAAGTGTTGACCTTGCAAATGCTGTTGCATAAGGAGGACAATATGAAAGAATATATTACACCTGAGGTTGAAATTGTTGAATATGAGGTAGAGGATTGCTTAACAGGTTCTACTGATATTCCTGAGGAAACAGAAGGAATCGGCGGAATCATTGATGATCTAACCTAATAATTTCAATATATTTACAAAGGCTGACTGCTTATGCGGTCAGCCTTAAATTTTTATTGCAATATTAATCTTTTTCTTATATAATAATATATGGAGTAGAGTATCATTAATTTGAATATTGGAGTTTAATATGAAAAAGCTGTCTTCTTTTGCAATTTCAATCTTTTTTACTATAACTTTTCTGATGTTTTCAGTCATCACGGCTAGTGCAGAAACATTGATCACTTGGCCTGACTACCCTGACTATGTTTTTCAGGTAGATATTTTAGACGATAACGGTAACGAAACCTATGCAGTCGGTTCCTATTTGGGAACTGACCCGAATCCTGTAATTCCTGAGGTTGTGCATACCCATACTGTTATGCGTTTGGGAGAGAAATGCTTTTACAATAATGATGTTGTTGAAACAATCACTATGCACGATGGTATGACAAATATCAGAAAATGGGCTGCCCGTAATTGTGACAATCTAAAAAGCGTCTATTATTCTAAGAAGCTTCAGGTAATCTATGATGTAGCTTTAGCCTATAACCCTGTAATGGATACAGCACTTTTAAGGAATACAAAGGTAAACGAGCTTGGTATAAGCGTGTTTAATACAGATGTTTCCCTTAAATATCTTTCACTACCTGATGAGCTGAGAAAAATAGGGGACTATGCTTTTTATAAATGCACTATGGAGAAAATTGTTCTTCCCCAAAATGTTGAGGAAATCGGTGCATATACTTTTGGAAACAGTCCGGATTTAAAATCGCTATATGTTCCCTCCTCAGTTACAAAAATCAGCGATAATGCGTTCAAAAATTCAGAAAATGTAACCGTCTATTGCTTTGCTGACAGCTATGCAGAAGAATTCTGTATTACAAATTCAGTTAATTATGAAATAATAACTGAACAGCAGTACCCTTCAAATATCCAAGGCGATGTAAATAACGATAAAGTTGTAAACGGAAAAGATGCAATATTAATGACCCAAGCTCTTGCAGGCGTGGAAAATATTGACTTCTATTCCCAAAACTGTGACGTAAACGGTGACTGTAAATTCAATGTTGATGATATTTCATATTTGCAGAAAAACTATGATATGACAACTGACTACAATGTAGTTTACAGCTATAAAACAGATAAAGGCTTACAAACTCTTACAAAAAAAGTATCCTCTGATAAAATCGAAGCCTCTGAAATTGCAAGTGTGAATATTCCCGAAATTGTAAACCCTTATTATACATACAGTCTTGGAGAATGTAGGGTAGAGGGTTCAACAGTTTACGCTTCATTTGATGAAACCGATAAAAAATATTTGGTTACGGTTGACGGTGAAGAAATCGGTTTATTTGGATATAAAGAAAAAGCGACCGTTAAAATAAACGGGGCAGACTATACCTTTTATGTAACAGGAAATATAAACTTAGTATCCGGAGAATCTAAAAAAACCGCACTTTTATCTCTTGACGGAATGACAATATCTGATACGGAAATTTCTATGGAGCTTTTGGCAACAGCCAATGTTGAAAAGTTCAGTAGAATGGGTGTAGTGTTTACAATTAAGGATAGTTCTGTTGAAGAATTAAAAACAGCTGTGCTAAATGTTCCTGAAAATACAGCTGTATATAATAATATTGCAGTTCATAATTCCTCTGTAAATAAGCCGAATGAGTCCGGTTCATACCAGTTTACTTATGCTCCGTATGTAAGTAAAGATAAAGCCTCCAAGAAACTAAAATTCTATACCTTTGCAGTAGATGATGAAGATAATGTGTTTATAAGCGAAGCAGTAGAAGTTGACCTTGCTAATGCAGTAGCTTGATAAATTTATATAAACAAGAATAAGGGGCGCTGTGCAAAGCTTCTCAAAAAGCCTCCCCTGAAAGGGGAGGTGTCACAGCTTGCTGTGACGGAGGGGTAAAAGAATTTTCAATTAAAAAGCCGCTAGACGATAAGGGTAAATTTACCGAGCTTTTAATAACTGTAAGGGCTGTCGCAAAAAAATTGCGACAGCCCCATTTGTTTTTCATATATGTAGTTTTTAATAATAATCTTAAATCAAAGATTTGTACATTGCTATAATATCCTCAAGTGTAGCTTCTTTAGGATTACCGGGAGCACAAGCGTCTGCAATTGCGCTTTCAGCTAAGAATTGTATATCTTCTTCCTTAACAATTTCCTTTAAATCCTTAGGAATACCAACGTCAGCAGAAAGCTGTGCCACAGCCTCAACAGCTGCTTTTCTGTATTCCTCCTGAGTCATATTATCAACACCTTCAACACCCATAGCCTTAGCGATATCCTTATATTTTTCGCCGGTAGCATCAGCGTTGAAAGCCATAACTGTAGGCAGTAAAATTGCATTAGCTACACCGTGGGGTGTATCATAAACAGCACCTAAAGCGTGAGCCATAGAGTGTACAATACCAAGGCCCACATTTGAGAATCCCATACCTGCTACATATTGACCCAGAGCCATTCCTTCACGTCCCTCAGCAGTATTATCACAAGCACCTCTCAGAGATTTTGCAATAATTTCTACAGCCTTAATGTGGAACATATCAGAAAGCTCCCAAGCTCCTTTAGTAATGTAACCCTCAATTGCGTGAGTAAGAGCGTCCATACCTGTAGCAGCAGTAAGTCCCTTTGGCATACTGCTCATCATATCAGGATCAACAACAGCCACAACAGGAATGTCGTGAGTATCAACGCAAACAAATTTACGCTTTTTCTCAACATCTGTAATTACATAATTAATTGTAACCTCAGCAGCTGTACCGGCAGTAGTGGGAACTGCAATAATGGGCACACAGGGATTCTTTGTAGGTGCAACTCCCTCAAGACTTCTTACGTCCTCAAATTCAGGGTTAGTGATAATAATACCGATAGCCTTAGCTGTATCCATAGAAGAACCGCCGCCGATAGCGATAATGTAATCAGCACCGCTTGCCTTAAAAGCAGCAACACCGGTTTGTACATTTTCAATAGTTGGATTTGGCTTAATTTCGCTGTAAATATCATAAGCAAGACCTGCATCCTCAAGTAAGTCAGTTACCTTGCTTGTTACATTAAACTTAATTAAGTCAGGATCTGAGCATACAAAAGCTTTCTTAAAGCCTCTGTTTTTAGCTTCGGTAACTATTTCTTTGATTGCACCGGAGCCGTGATATGATGTTTCGTTTAACACAAATCGATTTGCCATATTAATTTCCTCCTAAATAATTTATTTATGCAAATTCAATAATTTACAACATAATTATACTCCATATTTGTGAAAATGTAAATATTAAAATAAACAATATTTTGTTGACTTTAGCGTGTTAATATGCTAAACTATTTATGTTAAATTTATGTAATGAGGTGTATGCTATGAAAAAAACATTAGCGTTATTATTAGCTGCATTAATGATGGTGGCTGTAGTATTCTGTGGTTGCACAGGCGGAGAAACATCTTCAACTCCCGATGCAACAACTGAAACAAAGACAGACACAGCAGAAAAAGTAACCTTTACAGTTGGTTTTGACGCAGAATTTCCACCATATGGCTATAAAGATAAAGACGGTGAGTACACAGGTGTTGACCTTGAGCTTGCAGAAGAGGTTTGTAAACGTCAGGGCTGGGAGCTTGTTAAACAGCCTATCGACTGGGACAGCAAGGATATGGAGCTTACCTCAGGTACAATCGACTGTATTTGGAATGGCTTTACTATGACAGGCCGTGAGAAAGATTACACTTGGTCCTCACCATATATTGATAACTCTCAGGTTATTGTTGTAAAGGCAGATTCAGACATTTCTTCACTTGATGATTTAAGCGGTAAGGTAGTAGCTGTTCAGTCTGATTCATCAGCACTTGCAGTATTCACAGGTGACGATGCTACAGATGCAAACAAAAAGCTTTGTGCTTCATTTGCTGAACTTCAGCAGATTGGCGATTATAACTCAGCGCTTATGAATCTTGATTCAGGGGCAGTAGATGCTGTTGGTATGGATATTGGTGTTGCAAACTACAACCTGAGCAACAACGAAGGAAAGTACAAGATTCTTGACGATCAGATTTCAACAGAACAGTATGCTGTAGGTTTCAAAAAAGGCAACACAGAACTTCGTGATACTGTTGAGAAAACCCTTAAAGAGATGTACGAAGACGGTACATTTATGAAGATAGTTGATAAATACAACGATAAGTACGGTATTTCAGACAGCGTTTGCTTTGGTGAATAATTAACAGATTGACTGATTTATAAAAACTATTGTAAACAAAATGTTGCCACAGGGCAGAAACCCTGTGGCAATTTTTAAGGTGATAATTATGAAGAAAAAACCTTTTATAGCAGCAATAGTGTTTATAGCACTATTAATACCTGCAACAATAACAGTCAGCGGAGTTACCTTAGGAAGTGTTGCCGGAAGTGATGACAATATATTCAGTTGGATTATATGGGTAATATCTCAGCTTTCCTCAGGTATGTGGGCTTCATTAGCATTATTTGCCCTGACGCTTATATTTTCAATGCCATTAGGACTTTTTGTTTGCTTTGCAAGAAGGTCAAGGTTTAAAGTAGTTGAGCTTGTGGCAAAGTTCTACATATCCGTTATGCGTGGAACACCCCTTATGCTCCAACTGCTTGTGGTATATTACGCTCCATACTATCTTTTTAAAATTCCCCTTGCATCAAGCTACAGGTTTTATGCTGCAATAATTGGTTTCTCGCTAAACTATGCAGCCTATTTTGCTGAAATCTACAGAAGCGGTATTGAGGCAGTACCTAAAGGTCATTATGAGGCCGCAAAGGTTTTGGGCTATTCTAACAGCCAGACCTTTATGAAGATAGTTTTCCCGCAGATGGTACGTCATACCTTACCTCCTGTAACAAATGAAATAATTACACTTGTAAAGGACACTTCTCTTGCGTTTGCTATTGCTTTTCTGGAAATGTTTACAATTGCAAAGCAGGTTTCAGCATCAGAAAGTAATATTATGCCTTTGTTTGTAGCAGGTGCATTCTACTATCTGTTTAACCTTATTGTTTCATTTGTAATGGGCAAGATTGAAAAGAAAATGAATTACTATACTACCTAAGGAGAATATTATGAAATTACTTGAAATTAATAACATAAATAAATCCTTTGGTGATTTAGAGGTTCTTAAGGATATCTCCCTCTGTGTAGAGGAGGGTGAGGTTGTATCTATAATCGGTCCCTCCGGTAGCGGCAAATCAACCCTACTAAGATGTGCAACCTTGCTGGAAAAAATGGATAAAGGCTCATTGATTTACTGTGGCGAAAGTGCAGCAAGTGAAGTAAACGGCAAGTCAGTATATGCTCCAAAGGATAAAATAAAGGAAATACAAAACTACTTTGGACTGGTGTTTCAAAACTTTAATCTATTTCCCCATTACACAGTTTTAAAAAATGTTACAGACGCACCGATTTCTGTTCAAAAAAGGAATAAAGAAGAAGTGTACGCTGAAGCTCGGGAGCTGTTAAATCGTATGGCAATAGGCGATAAGGAGAATTATTATCCTTCACAGCTTTCAGGCGGTCAGCAACAGCGAGTTGCAATTGCAAGAGCATTGGCCATGAATCCAAAGATTTTATTCTTTGATGAGCCAACCTCGGCGTTAGATCCTGAGTTAACGCAGGAAATATTAAAGGTGCTCAGATTACTTGCCAGCGAAAAAATGACTATGGTAATTGTTACTCACGAAATTGACTTTGCCCGTAATGTATCAGACAGAGTAATATTTATGGATGACGGATATATTGTAGAACAAGGTGATCCTAAAGAAGTAATAGACAATCCAAAGAACGACAGAGTAAAAGCCTTTCTCCAAAAAGTTCAGGGATAAAATTGTTTGTTCACAATTATATAAACAATCAGCGACAGGATAAATTCTTGTCGCTTTTTTGTCCTTTATGTATGTAGAAATTATAAAAATTATATGCTACAATATATCAAACACTTATTATTGCAAAAAGTATTATTATTCAAAAGAAAGGAATCAATAATATGTCAAAAAGTTTAAATTGGGCTGTATTAGGCACAGGTGTTATTGCTAACGAAATGGCTTCAGCTTTGCAGAAAATGGGTAAATCCCTTTATGCTGTGGGCAACAGAACATATCAAAAGGCAATAAGCTTTGCAGAAAAGTACGGTATTGGAAAGGTATACTCTACTATTGATGAAATGTTTGTTGACGAAAATGTTGACGTAATTTATATTACCAGCCCTCATAACACCCATTATCAGTTTATGAAAAAGGCTTTGGAAAATGGTAAACATCTTCTTGTAGAAAAATCAATTACCTTAAACAGCAGGGAACTTGACGAGATGGTTGCACTTGCTAAGGCTAATAATCTTATTCTTGCAGAAGCAATGACTATTTGGCATATGCCCCTGTATAAAAAGCTTTGGGAAATTGTTTCTAGGGGAGAATTAGGTAAAGTGCAAATTATTACCGTTAATTTCGGCAGCTTTAAGGAATACAATATGAACAACCGTTTTTTCAATAGAAATTTAGCCGGCGGAGCTTTGCTTGATATAGGAGTATATGCACTAAGTATTGTACGAAGCTTTATGAGTGAAACACCCACAAAAATTCTAAGCCAATGGAAACCTGCGCCAACCGGTGTAGATGAACAAGCAGCAATACTTTTGCAAAATGATAAAGAGCAGATGGCGACAGTTGCATTGACAATGCACTCAAAACAGCCCAAACGAGCTATGATCAGTTGTGAAAAAGGCTATATTGAAATTATGGAATTTCCTCGTGCCAACAGTGCTGTAATAGTTGACGCTGAAACCGGAGAACGCAAGGAAGTAACTGTAGGTGAAACAGATAATGCACTCTATTATGAGCTTACGGATATGGAAGAAGCAATAAATTCAGGTAATGCAGAAAATATGAAGCTTAGTTTTTCAAAGGATGTAATGGATATTATGACTTCCCTGAGAGAAGATTGGGGACTTGTTTATCCCGAAGAAGAATAAAGTCCGTTACTGCAAGCTGTTATTAATATAGGAATAATAATTAGGGGTAGATGTCTTAAATCATCTTCCCCCAATATTTTGCTCTCAGCTTGGATTACCACCACCTAAAATAAAAAAAACACAGGATACCCAAAAGGATACCCTGTGTTTTTGGTGCCGGTGGTGTATGTTCATCTATAGCAAACTTCAATCTCGTCGCCCGTGTTCACGTTTATGGGAAATGTATCATCAACGCACCTCACTAAAAATGCTCCACCGGAGCATTTTCTTTACGTTCGGCTTCTAGTCCCACCACCTAAAATAAAAAAACACAGGATACCCAAAAGGATACCCTGTGTTTTTGGTGCCGGTGGTGTATGTTCATCTATAGAAAACTCCAATCTCGTCGCCTGTGTTCACGTTTATGGGAAATGTATCATAAACGCACCTCGGTAAAAACAGTCCACCGGACTGTTTTCTTAACCCTCGGCTTCGAGTCCCACAACTAAAAAAATAACACTCCTTTATGGAGTGTTATTTTTTGGTGCCGGTGGTGGGACTCGAACCCACACGCCATTGCTGACAACAGATTTTG
>CAMFZJ010000059.1 GCA_946004305.1 uncultured Clostridia bacterium
ACACAAGGAGTATCGTCGGCAGCGTCAGATGTGTATAAGAGACAGTCATATGATTGCATCCCGCCTCATAAGCGTGTGGATAACCACCACCAAAGCGAGGATTTACTTCAGAGATATAATAATCTCCATCTATATCAAAAATATCAATATCTATCTGACCGGTGAATCCAGATTCACTTACAAACTTTTCAATTAATTCAAACAATTTCTCATCTTTGAAACTAACTGACTTATCAGTTTCTCCAGCTCTCATAACAAGCTTTTTCTTAGTAAAAATTGATACAACCTCATTTGAAATCATATCGATGTATACATCTGCACCAATCTCTTGACCGTTAAGGTACTCTTGAATCATCAAATTGTTGTCTTTTGACATAAGTAATTCAACTGTTTCAATATCATTTACCTTTTGAATAGAAATTGAAGCACTACCGCAGATTGGCTTTACGAAGACCGGAAAAGTAATGTAACCTTGTTTTAAGTCATTTTTGAAACTTTCAATATTATCATAACTCTTAGCACAATTATAATTATGCCTTTCAAGCCAATTAAACATATCCATCTTATTTAATGACATCTCACACAGTTCATATGAAGAACCTATAATAGTAACACCTATTTCATTGAATTTTGCTTTATTCATTGCAAGTAAAGACAGCTCTGGATCAATCAAGGATAATACTCCGGAAATCTCTTCTTTCTTACAAATATCTAAAACAATATCTAAATAATCAGGATCATTAATTCTTGGTACCAGATAAAACTTGTCGGCCTCATAAACAGCTGGCGCTAATTTAGACATATCAGTTGCTACAACTTTCCCCTTGCCATCTAATTCTCTTTTAAAATATTGAATAATTTTATTCCTCGTACCAGCACTTAAAATTAATATGTTGTTCTTATATAATAAAGTCTTTTGATTCATATATTTCTCCACCCATGGATATCTTATATTTTTCGTTGCCTTTAGATAAATCTAAATTATTCAATTCTTTTATCTCTGCAAATCTTTTAGCTACTTCGTTAATTAATATTACTCCTGGACTATATTTATAAAAATCTTCGTCAATAGATAACCTAGGAATAATTGCACTATTTGTATTTATATCAAGTAATCCTGATAAAAAAGCTGCTATCTTCCCATCTATATAAAGAATAGCATAAATATTATCCCTTGATTTTTGTTGACATATTGTAGAAAAGTCAAAATACTTCAAATAAAAATTTTTCAATTTGGATGAGCGAACATTATAACGTGTAGAATGTCTTTCGCAATACAAATCTATAATTTGATTTAGGACACTTCTCGCAATGGGCTTATGTAATGAAAAAAATACACTAAATTCTTTTCCATCTTTTTTTATCCTATTATACGCCGTCCTAACATTTTGTCTCGTATGCTTAGATAGAGCAGAAAAATAACTATCGTAATCATTTCCAATAAAAATATTAACATTTTGTTTAGTACTTTCATTTGAAATACACTTCATAGAAGAAAAAGCTTTGAATATCTTACTTGAAAGTGGCATATTACTAAATAAAATTTCACTACCTTTCATTTTATCTAAAAAGAAGGAAAGTATCTCTATAGTTTTTTCATCAGATATATTTTTATCATAAATAAAATCATAAGTCTGTATTCCGTTAAAATTGCCAAGTATGCAATACTTATTTTTTTTAAAGTACTTACACAATGGAATAATCATTAATGTTTTATTATTTTCAATAATTTCAAAATATATAGGATAATATTTTTGGGGAATAGAATAAATAGGTAACTTCTTAAATATTTTACTCTGCACAAAATATGATTGATAAATATTTACTATACCATCAAACTGTTCCCAGCTACTTTTTAATGTATAAATTGTTCTATGTTTTTTCAATAAAAGCATAAATTGTTCCTCATAATTTAAAATCAAATTTTTTACTTCTAATTTCAGCAAAATTTCCCTCTACTGCATTAGTATTTTGCGCAACATCACTACGAAGAAGCATATTCTTTACTGACATAAATACAATTTTTATATCCATACGAAATGTAATTTCATTAACATATTCTACATCATATTGTAACCTTGAATCCCAATCCAAAGAGTTTCTTCCGTTCACTTGCGCCCATCCACTCAATCCAGGTCGAACAAAATGTCTAGTTGCTTCTTCCTCTGTATAGTATGGCAAATATTGAACAAGCAACGGTCTTGGGCCTATTACGCTCATATCCCCTTTTAGTATATTAAAAGCCTCCGGTAATTCATCAAGACTTGTTGAACGAAGGAATTTGCCGAACTTTGTAAGTCTTACATCATCCGGAAGAAGCTCTCCGTTCTCATCCTTTTCATCAGTCATTGTTCTGAATTTATACAGCTTAAATATCTTTTCATCTTTACCGGGACGCTCTTGTTTAAATAATACAGGACTGCCAAGTTTCACTCTTACTAAAACTGCAATGATTAAATATAGCCAAGAAAAAGCAATTATTGCTGCCGATGCACAGATAATATCAATAGGTCTTTTTAAAAATCTTTCATAGGGACCGTAGGGAATATGCTTCTTATTCATAACTATTCTCCATTAAAAACAGCTTTTTATTATTTCAATAACTATATCCTGTTGTTCATCAGTCATTTTTATATCACTTGGTAAGCAAATACCTCTTTCAAATATATCGGCGCCAACGTCAACCCCTTCATCTGAGGAAATAAAATCACAGCCTTTATAAATAGGCTGCATATGCATTGGCTTCCAAATAGGTCTGCCCTCAGCATTATATTCTGCAAGCTTTTCAAGTATTTCCGTAGGGCAAGATTTACCTGCTTCAGTATTGAACGAAGCATTACAGTTATCTCTTTTCTGATAACACATTGAATCTTCATTAACAGTCATACAGCTTAGCCAAAAGTTTGGCTCTGTACAATCCATAAAGGGATTCATAGTTATTGGTAAATCAGAAAGGCTTTCTTTATATCTATCATATATTCTCTTTTTAGAGGCAATATGTTCATCAAGATGTAAAATCTGACCTCTGCCAATACCTGCTACAATATTAGACATTCTATAGTTGTAGCCTATCTCCTCGTGCTGATACCATGGAGCTATTTCTCTGGCTTGGGTAGAAAGTTTTCTGACTTCATTGGCAGCCTTTTCATCGTTAGTAAGGAACATACCTCCGCTACTGCAAGTAATAATTTTATTACCGTTAAAACTAATGGCGTTAAAAGAACCGAAATTACCGGTCTGCTTGCCTTTATATGTAGCGCCTAAGGATTCGGCAGCATCTTCAATAAGGACTGCATTATACTCATTACATATTGCTAAAATCTCATCAATTTTTGCCGGTGTGCCATACAAATATGAAACTACTACTACTTTTACTTCAGGGTATTTTTCAAAAGCTCTTTTAAGGGCTACAGGATCCATATTCCATGTTTCATATTCGCTGTCGATGAAAACAGGGATAGCTTTTTCGTATGTAACAGGGTTTACTGTTGCAGCAAAGGTTAAATCAGAACAAAAAACCTTATCTCCCGGCTTTACTCCTGCCATCTTAACAGCCAAATGCAAAGAAGCAGTACCGGCAGACAGTCCAACTGCATATTTGCATCCTATGTATTCACATATGCTCTTTTCCAACTGATTGATATTTTCGCCTAAAGTAGAAACCCAGTTTGTATCAAAAGCTTCCTTTACAAACATTTGCTCTTCACCATGCATCGTAGGAGATGCAAGCCAAAGCTTTTTCTCAAACTTTTTTATCTTCATAGCTTTGTACCCCTAATTATAATAACCCACATTTACCTATAATATCTATTCTCTATAATTTTACTACAAACAATAAAAATAGTCAATAAATCCTTAAATTTTTGCAAAAATAATTATGGAATTATAACAAAAACTGACTCCGTTAAAAAACGAAATCAGTTTCTTAAAGTTTAGTCTTCTGCTCGCAGTTTTCCGGCAGGCTCTATTCATAAAAAACCTTGCTGTTATCCACAATTATCTCTTTACAAATTATTATCTATTATCAAGCCAAGTTTTTGCTATATGAGCATAGATTGCAGCTCCTGTTGACAGCACGTCTTCATTGAATAATACTTTGGGGTTATGCTGCCCTACCCATTTACTTTGGTCAGGTACACCTGCACCAATCATATAGTAGGCTGAGGGAACTTTATCTGTAATCTCTGCAAAATCCTCTGAGCCCATACCGTGAGCAGCTCCGGTCATAACCTTAATATCAGGTAAAATTTTATTAATTTCTCTTTCAATATGTGCAGTTACCTCATCATCTGTGACAACGCTTGGGCAGTCGCTGAGAACCTCAATCTGACTTTGGCAGCGGTAAGCCCCTGCTACTGCCACAGTTATTTCGTTAATTCTGTTAATAAGCCTTTGTCGCACCTGTTTGTTAAAGGTACGGAGAGTACCTTGAAGAATCGCCCTTTCGGGAATAACATTTGCCACTTCTCCCGATTGGAATTGACCTATGGTAAGCACAGCTTCCTCTGTGCCTCCTATTTCTCTTGCAATAAGGGACTGTAAGGCAAGATAAACCTGTACCCCTGCATTAATAGGGTCGATTGTCTGTTCAGGCATAGAGCCGTGACCGCCTTTGCCTGTAAGGGCGATTTTGAAACCATATACAGAGCTCATTGCCTCTTTTCCAGTGAGAATCACTCCGGTAGGCACAGATGCAATAACATGGGCTGCAAAGGCTGCTTCCACATCAGGGTCCTTCAATACACCTTTTTTCACAGCCTCTTTTGCACCCTGAAATATCTCTTCTCCTGACTGAAACAACAGCTTTACGGTGCCTTTCAGTTGGCTTTCACAGTCCTTTAACAGCTTTGCTGCTCCTAACAGCATAGCTGCGTGCAAATCGTGTCCGCAGCCGTGCATACAGCCATTGGTTGATTTAAAGGATAAATCTGTTTCCTCTGCAACCTGCAAGGCGTCCATATCGCTTCTGAGAAGAAAACAAGGTTCTCCGCTGCCAATTGTGGCAGTTAGGCAGGAAATATCCTCATAAACCTTATAGGAAATATTCATTTCCTCCAGCCTATCTTTAATAAAAGAAACAGTTTTCGGAAGCATTAGCCCTACTTCAGGTATTTGATGTAACGCTCTCCTCCAAGACACAATAGTATCCTGAATTTCTTTTGCTCTATTAACAAAATCTATCATATTATACCTCATATTACTAATTAGTTTTGAAGCATTATTAATACTATTTTGTATTAATAACATTATAATTATACACTACATATATACAAAAATCTACATTGATTTTACCCTATACCTTTACGAAGAAACAATATAAAAGTTTCCACACCACAATTTTTACTTGACATTTTATCATTTATGTTATAAAAATAAATAAGTTAAAAATTTTATAATGTGATTAATATGAAAAAATTAACTATCTTTATTTTTACGGCAATTCTGCTTTTTGTAATTTGCGGATGCATTATCATAAATTCCGAAAACGGACTTTCCGTACACAACTACAATTTAAAAGCCGAAAAACTAAACACAACTGCAAAATTTGTGTTAATATCCGACTTACACAACAAGGAATTTGGCAAGGACAACCAAAAGCTTGTAGAGGCTATCAAAGTCGAAAAGCCGGACTTTATAGCAGTATGCGGTGATATGGTAAGCGAAGGCAATAAAACCAGAGAGCCGATTATTAAGCTCTTATCAAAGCTATGTGAGATCGCCCCTGTGTACTATGCTTTAGGAAATCACGAAAGGTCATATTATGACTATGATGGCTTAGTTAAGGACATAGAATCAATCGGTGCTGTTTTACTTGATAATGAAATGGTAAGTTTTGACTTAGGAGAGAAAAAAATAACCATTGGCGGAATAACCGATTTTCCCTACTATGAATTTGATGCACCTGATTATGACAATGAACAAAGACATTTTCTTGACAGTTTTATTCAGCAGGAAAAGGAAAACTATTCCATATTACTTGCCCATCAGCCTGAATTATATTTTTGGGGACTTGATAGAAAAAACATTGACCTTATGGTATCCGGTCACACTCACGGAGGACTTATAAGACTACCGTTTATGGGCGGTTTATGTGCCCCAAATCAAGGCTGGTTTCCTGAATATGATATGGGATATTTCAGCTCCGGCACAGCTAATATGATTGTTACAAGCGGACTTGGTAACGATGTCTTTATACCAAGATTTAACAACCCTCCTGAGGTTTGTGTTATTAATATTAATTGAGAAAAGCCCTTAAGGGGCTTTTTCTTTTACTAATTTTAGTTTTGGGCAGATTGTAAACTTAACAAGCTTTTCAAGCTTATCTGCAAAGGGGAATATAAGAATTGTTGAAAGCACATTAAAAGCAGTATGAATAAATGCAATTTCCACAGGACCTACAAATAAATTAACAAAATCAAAACTTAATAAAAAGTGCAATCCGTAAAAAGCTCCCCCTAAAAACAACACACCCAATAAATTAAAATAAAGATGAGCAAGGGCTGCACATTTGGCATTTCTGCTTACACCTATAGAAGAAACCACAGCAGTTATGCAAGTACCTATATTCTGCCCCATAACTATTGAAATAGCCATACCGTATGTAATGTTACCTGTTAATGACAAAGACTGTAATATTCCCACAGAGGCTGATGAGCTTTGGAGGAAAGCGGTTAATACTGCACCTGTGATAACTGCAAAAACCGGATTATTGAACATAGTAAAAAAGCTTACAAACTCAGGCGTATTTGCAAGAGGCTCCACAGAAATATTCATTGTGTTCATACCTGTCATAATAAGAAAAAAGCCCATAAAAATAAAACCTATATTATGCTTTTTACTGCTTTTAGAAAATATAATAAATATAACTCCTGCTATGGCAAATAGGGTTGACAGATTTACAGGCTTTAATAGATTTACTATAAGGCTGTCGCCTTGAATACCTGTAAGACTTAAAATCCAGGAAGTCGCAGTTGTACCCATATTTGCTCCCATAATTACACCTATAGCCTGAGTAAGGCTCATAACACCTGAATTTACAAGCCCTACAACCATCACAGTTGCAGCAGAGGAGCTTTGGATAACTGATGTAACAGCTACTCCAAGGAGAAGTCCTTTTAATCTGCTGTTTGTTATTTTAGTAATAACACGCTGAAAAGTTCCTCCTGCGAAATTCTCCATACCCATACACATAATATACATTCCGAAAAGAAACAGGCATAACCCACCGAATAAATCAATCCACAAAAATATATCCATAAAAATCCCTCCCAAAACAATAATATGCAAAGGGAGGGTGAATTTATGGTTACTGAAAATTACAGACGTTGTTGTAATCACATTCTACATATATTTTCTTATCAAACACAAAAACAAGCGACAGCTTGATTACTATCGCTTGTTCTGTTCAATTACTGTTTTTTCGGATTTACCACAACTATTGATAAAGCGCCTTTATATTTCCAGCTGTCCTAAAAGCTCTCCCACGTTTTCGTGGAATATCATATTTGCCAAGCTGTCCATTGGTGTTTTGTCACGGTTAATAAGTATCAGCTTATCTCCCTTATAATACCTTAACATTCCCGCTGCCGGATATACTGTCAGGCTTGTGCCTGCAACTATAAGGACATCAGCATCAGAAATAGCCTTAATAGCACCGGTTACCGTATTATCATCAAGGCCTTCCTCATAAAGCACTACTTGGGGCTTTATTACATATCCGCATTCATCACATACAGGAATTGAGGAGCTGTTCTTAATATAGTGAGCGTCAAAGAACTTATGGCAATTTGTGCAGTAGTTTCTATGGACAGAGCCGTGAAGTTCATAGACATTCTTACTGCCTGCAGCCTGATGAAGTCCGTCAATGTTCTGGGTGACTATAGCTTTCAGCTTTCCTTTTTTCTCAAGCTCAGCAAGGATTTTGTGAGCCTTATTAGGCTTAACATCAAGGGCAAGCATTTTATCTTTATAATAGCGATAAAACTCCTTGCAGTTATTAACAAAAAAGCGGTGGCTTAAAATCTCCTCGGGAGGATAATCATACTTCTGATTATATAGTCCGTCAACACTTCTAAAGTCAGGAATACCGCTTTCTGTGGAAACTCCTGCTCCCCCAAAGAATACTATGTTATTGCTCTCATCAATTATTTTTTGCAAATCTGCTAAGCTACTCATCTTATTGCGTCCTTCATTGACTTAACATATTCCGCAACATACGGCACACAATCTCTGCCGTACTTTGCGATAAGCTTAACAATAGCAGAGCCTACGATTACGCCGTCTGAAACTTCTG
>CAMFZJ010000060.1 GCA_946004305.1 uncultured Clostridia bacterium
AAAGACCTCTAACTCGCTGCAATATTAAAACTATGCCTCATCCGGGCTTCCCAACAGACTGTCAGCCACAGTTTTCAACCTTGCTGACAACTGTTGCAGGCACAAGCATTGTCAACGAAAATGTATGGGATAACCGCTATCAGTATGTTTCTGAGCTAACATTAATGGGTGCTCACATTTCTGTTGAGGGCAGACTTGCTATTATTGAAGGAGGCTCTAAGCTAAAGGGAGCTCCTGTAAAGGCTACCGACCTTCGTGCCGGTGCTGCAATGGTAATTGCAGGACTTTGCGCAGATGGCACAACTGAGGTTTCTTCAATTCAGTATATTGAGCGTGGATACGAAAACCTTATCGAAAAGCTTACCGCTTTAGGTGCAGATATTAAAAAGGTTTACTACAGCGAAAACACCGAAGAAAGCCTAAGAGCTTAAAAGCAATACCAACATATTAAAATAACTAATAAAAACCGTCATTTATTTCTGAATGGCGGTTTTTTTACTTTATAGGAAATTGCTCGAAAACGGTCGGGAAAAGAAGTCCTGAAAATGTCAGCCTTTCTTCTCGAAATGGGTGTCGAGGCACTCGACTTTTTTTAATGTTTATAGAAAACTTCTTAAAAACGGTGGGGAAAAGAAGTCCTGAAAATATCAGCCTTTCTTCTCGAAATGGGTGTCGAGGCACTCGACTTTTTTTAATGCAGATGTTATAATACTATAGATTTTAAGGATATGGAGAGATTTATTTGGCGAAGGTAGTTCCGTTGTTTTCCGGAAGCAGGGGAAACAGCTATTTTATAGGCTCCTCAGGAGAGGGCGTTCTCATAGACGCAGGCAGAAGTTGCAAACAGCTTGAACAGGCTCTTGAATTAAATAATGTGCGGATAAGCTCAATAGGTGGAATCTTTGTAACTCACGAGCATATAGACCATTGCAGTGCAATTAAGGTTTTTGCAAAGCGTTACGGTATAAAGGTATATGGAAGTCAAGGCACTCTTGAAGCATTGGAAGAAGGGGGAAAGCTTGACCCTGCAATACATACACAGGTTATTTCTGACAGTATTACAGTGGGAAATATGCAGATAAACCGTTGCAATACTTCACACGATGCAAGGGAAAGCTGTTGCTATCAGGTTGTGACAGCAGATGACAGACGTGCGGTAGTTGCAACTGATTTAGGAATTATGACAGATTGTGTACGAGAAATTATCAAAGACAGTAATTTTGCAGTAGTTGAGTCAAACCACGATGTAAGAATGTTGAAGCTTGGAAGTTATCCACAAAGCACAAAGAAGCGTATCCTTTCCGATAAAGGACATCTTTCAAACGATTCCTGTGCAAGTGAGCTTTCCGAGTTTATAAAAAGCGGTACTTTAAGGCTTATGCTGGGACATATTTCAGAAAATAACAATCTTCCTGATTTAGCCTTGAATACAAGTCTTAATGAGCTTATAAAGGCAAATATGAGAAACGGTATTGACTTTACCCTTGCAACAGTTCCCCCGGAAACTATGGGGCAATCAGTAATATTCTGAGGTATATATGCAGACAGTAAATATAATTTGTATTGGAAAAATTAAAGAAAGGTACTGGACAGAAGCAATAAAGGAGTACACAAAAAGGTTAACTCCTTTCTGCAAATTCAATATAATTGAGCTAGATGAGGAAAAGGTTAATTCCAATCCTAACCGGACACAAATCAAAGCAGTTTTGGATGCAGAGGGAAAGCGGATTATATCAAAGCTTGCAAAAAATTCCTATGTTATTCCAATGTGTATTGAAGGTAAGCAATTGTCATCAACTGAGCTTGCAGATAAGATGTCAGAGGTTGTATTGTCAGGAAAAAGCAGTATTGATTTCATAATAGGGGGAAGCTGGGGACTTTCAGATGAAGTAAAAGGAAAAGCTGACTTTAAGCTTTCAATGAGCAAAATGACCTTTCCCCATCAAATGGCAAGGGTTGTTCTTTGTGAACAAATTTATCGGGCATTTGAAATTAATTCAAACGGCAAGTATCATAAGTAGTATATAGGTAGTTTATAATAGGAGGTATGACAGATGGCGCTGGACGGAATGATGCTCCACCATGTTTTAAACGAGCTTAAAACAGAAGCCCTGGGCTCTCGTGTGTATCAGATATATCAGCCAAACCGAGAAGAAATAATTATAGTTTTGCGCACACAAAACGGCAACAAGCGACTTTTGCTGTCCTCCCGTGCAAATTCACCGAGAGTACATTTTACAGATTACGCTGTTGAAAATCCTGCAACTCCGCCAATGCTTTGTATGTTAATGCGAAAACGGCTGGGTGGGGGAAAGCTTATAGATATCCGACAGCTTGGACTTGACAGAATAGTGTTTTTTGACTTTGAATGTACAAACGAGCTTGGGGATAAGGTTAAGATTACTGTAATTGTAGAAATAATGGGCAAATACAGTAACATTATTATGACTGACGAAAATGGAGTAATAATTGACGCTTTAAAAAGAGTGGACCTTACAATGTCCTCAAAGCGTATGGTGTTGCCTAATTTAAAATACGAAATTCCGTCCCCTCAGGATAAATTGAATATTTTGCTTACAGATTCTGACAAGGTAGCAGAAAGAATACTTGAAGAATCACAGACAAAGGCTCTGAATAAAGCAATACTCAATTCTGTTCAGGGAATCTCTCCCATAGTCTGCCGGGAGATTGAGGACTTTGCAGGTGAAAATACACAGCTTCTTAAGGATAAAATAAAAGAGCTCAGCGACATAGTATTACTTTCAAAAGGAACACCTGTAATGCTTTATCACAAAGGAGAAAACAAGCCTTTTGATATTAGCTTTGTAAATATTAATCAGTATGGTTCAATGGCAGAAGCAAAGGTGTATGAAAGCTTTTCAAAGCTTCTTGACAGTTTCTATATTGAACGGGACAGCGCAGACAGAATGAAGGTAAAGTCTGCTGACTTAATGAGGATTTTAAATAACCTTATTAACCGTATATCAAATAAAATCAATAACCAGCGTCAGGAATTAAAGGTTTGCGCAGACAGAGAACAGCTGCGTATAAAGGGCGATTTGCTTCAGGCAAATCTTTATAGGATACAGCGTGGGGCAGAGTTTGTAATTGTAGAGAATTTTTATGATGAAAACAATGAAGAGATAAAAATCACTCTGAATCCGGCAATATCTCCTGCACAAAATGCTCAGAAGTTTTATAAGGATTATAACAAAGCAAAAACTGCACAGCGTATGCTTAATGAGCAGATTGAAAAGGCTGAGCAGGAGCTTGTGTACCTTGACTCTCTGAAAGACCTTTTGTCCCGTGCAACCACAGAAAAAGAGCTTAGCCAGATTCGTGTTGAATTTGTTGAGCAGGGATATATAAAAGGACAGAAAAATAACAATAAAAAACCGCAGCAGTTACCTCCTTTGGAATACGAAACCTCTGATGGCTTTAAGGTTCTTGTTGGCAGAAATAATAAACAGAATGATAAGCTTACCCTTAAAACTGCCCGGAACAAGGACATCTGGTTTCACACAAAGAACATCCCCGGCTCCCATACTATTCTTGTTACGGATGGTAAGGAAGTAACCGATGAAGCAATAACGGAAACAGCTCAGATTGCAGCCTATCACAGTAAAGCCGGAGAAAGCAACAATGTTCCGGTAGATTATACATACATCAAGTATGTTTCAAAGCCAAACGGTGCAAAGCCGGGAATGGTGATTTTTAAAAACAATAAAACCGTATATGTTACACCAAAAGCCCCAAAGTAAATAAATTCTATAAAATTCTACAAAGGAATTTTATTTTCAACTATTTAACATATAATTAACCTGTAATTAACATAGGGAAGTTTGTGGTATTTTAATCAATATTACTTTTTTAGTAATTTTGATTAGTTGCTATAGATTGCTTAAAGTGGGGTAACCTAATGGATGCTTACAGTATTTTATTAAAAGTAATTATGGCCCTTGGCGGACTTGGTCTTTTCCTTATCGGTATGAAGAATATGGGTGAGGGACTTGAGCTTGCAGCCGGCAGTAAGCTTAGAACTTTGCTTGAAAAAATCACAAGCAATAAGTTCATAGCAATGCTTGTGGGTGTATTGGTAACTGGTGTTATTCAAAGCTCATCTGCCACAGACGCAATGGTGGTAGGTTTTGCAAATGCAGGACTTATGGATTTAGGACAAGCTATAGGTGTTTTGTTTGGTGCAAAAATCGGTACCACAGTAACATCCCTGCTTCTTGCAATTGATATTAAATCCTTTGTGCCTATCTTCATATTCTTGGGTGCAATTATTATCACCTTTTTCAAGAAGAACAACTACAAATACTACGGTCAGATTGCCGCAGGCTTCGGTATGCTTTTTCTGGGACTTTCATTAATGAGCCAAAACCTTAAATGGATGGGCGAAAGCGAAGCTTTCTTAAGTATTGCAGACAAGCTTAGCTTCCCGCTACTTGGATTGATTGTAGGCATAGTATTTACAGGAATTATCCAAAGTTCATCTGCTTCAGTGGGTATTCTTATGGCTCTTGCAGCAGCGGGAGTAATCACAAATCTTGACCAGGCTGTTTATGTAGTATTCGGCTTTAACGTAGGTGCTTGTTCAGCAGCTATTTTATCATCCCTTGGCGCAAACCGTACAGCAAAGCAAATAGCTTTTTCAAATCTTTTGATAAGCTGTATCGGTGCTGTAATTATGACAATAATAACAATGTTCCTGCCTTTTACAAAGGCAATAGATTATTTCCTTCCGGCAGAAACAGTTGGCGTAGCAAGTCAGATTTCAGCCGCACATATTCTGTTTAATATTGCAATTACGGTAATACTTTTGCCTTGTTCCAATCTTATTATAAAGCTTACAAATCTGATTATGCCCATTAAGGAAGACGAGGAAGAGGAAGAGGTTACAGTTTATCTTGACTCCCGTATTCTTACAACGCCTCCTATGGCTGTTCAGCAAACAGAAAAAGAATGCGGACGTCTTGCAGAACTTGCAAGAAAGAGCTTCGATTTATCTATAAACGCTATATTTGAGAAAGATGCAAAAGCTATTGAAAAGCTTGCGGACAACGAGCTTGTAATTGATAAGCTTACTCACGGAATTACAAAATACATAGTAAAAATTAACGGTCTCGATATAATGGACTATGACCGTAAGGTTATGGGTGCTATGTATAACGCAATTCAGGACTTAGAGCGTATCGGCGACAGAAGCGAGAACATCTGCGAGGCGGCTCAGAAACTTATTAGCGGAGAAATTGATTTTTCCGATGAGGCTATGAAGGAGCTTAAGGAACTTTGCAAGGCTGTTCAGGGTATTCTTGACGACAGCTTCTATCTGTTTACAAATCAAAGTAAGGACCCTGATTTAATAGAAGCGGTATTAAATGCAGAGGATCAGATTGACGAATACACAGAAATGTTCAGACGCAACCATATTAAGCGACTAAGTAAAAACCTGTGTTCAGCAGAGTCAGGCGCAGTATTCCTTGAGATAATAACCAATCTTGAACGTATCGGCGACCACGCTGTAACAGTTGCATTCTGTATTCCCTATAAGCGCCCACAGCAGATTTCTGCAAATAGTGAAAAGGCAGTATAAGACCGGCAGATAATATAACAGAAAGTTCATAGGATTTCCTTTTGAACTGCCCCAAGTTCTGCATACAGCACAACTTGGGGCAGTAATAAGGTAGAACAATTAAATTTTAAGCAATAAACTGATTTCGTTTTCTAACGGAGTCAGTTTTATTTTATACTATAATTGTTGTAGAAATTGATGTATTCGGATATGAGTAGGCAAGCCTCCTCATATCCGGAGAGCTAGGCTCTGTGGATACATTAGGTTTTAAGAATTGAAAAGAATTTTTTAGCTAAAGTATCACTTAGATTGCAGCATCGTTCATCAGAACCGCTCGCTTACTTGTGACACTTTTGAGCTTCCCAACCTTGACCCCTGCTACATAATAAAAATAACATCAATCGTATTTACAAAATCCTTGTTTGTGATATAATAAATTTTGAAGACAATTGTCAGTTGCGGAGGTATAAAATGAAAATTAGATTTATTGAGCCCGGTAACAGACCATATCGAAAGTCAACATTAAATTATTTAGTATATGACAGATATATAAGAACACCCTCAGTAGGTTTAAATACACTTGCAACAATAGTTAAAAGAGAAATTCCCGATACATATATGTATAGCGAGTCTATTTCAAAAATTGATATGGATGATGTGCTGGATTCGGATATTATTTTTATAGGATTTTTTACATTTGCGGCTATCAGAGGTTATGAGCTTGCAGATTACTTTATGCAGAATAGTAATGCTGTTGTTGTTTTAGGCGGTCTGCATGCATCTATGAATTTTGAAGAAGCTGTTCATCATTGCGATTATGTTATGCTTGGTGAAGGCGATGAAACTATTCTTCCGTTGATTAATACTATAAAAAACAACAGAAAACCTGATTTTCAAGGGATTGCTTGGATTGAGCAAGGCGTAATCAAGAACACAGGTATGCCGATACCACCTGTTAATATTGACACAATTCCGGACAGGAGCTTAATTCATAACTATCAGAAGATGGCTGGTCATATGACTGTGTGGCCGCTGGTTCATGCCTCAAGAGGATGTCCTCATAGTTGTGATTATTGTGCATTGGTAAGACATTTCGGACGAAAAGTCAGAACGCGTTCTCCACAAAATGTAGTTGATGATATTAAATATTCCATTGAATTTTTCCATAAAAAGCATTTCCGCCTGATAAAGGATTTATGGATTACTGATGACAATTTTTTTGCAGACAGAGAATGGGCAAAAGCTGTCTTAAATGCAATTATAGACAGCGGTATTAAATACAGGTTCAATGTCCAGGCAAGATATGAAGTCGGATTTGATGATCAAATTTTGGATTTGCTCAAAAAAGCAGGTTTCTTTGAAATTGATATGGGAATTGAATTTGTAGATGACCGATCTTTTGCAACTTATCATAAAAAAAGTACGGTATCTGAAATTGAGGCTTCTATAAAAAATATTCAAAAGCATGGATTAAGCGTAAGAGGATTATTTATTCTTGGTTCTGATAATCAGGAAAAAGGCTGTGGGAAAGCATTAGCGGATTTTGTTATCAAAAACAAAATTCAAGGTGTTCTGATTCAGTGTATGTATTTTGTTCCGGGAACACCTGCCTATGAGCAAAATAAAGAAAGATTATTACACCACAGGTGGGATAAATATAACGGAAACACAGTTCATCGTCCTAAAAATATGACTCCTTATGAATTACAATTAGAGCATATAGATGCAAGTAAACGGATTTATTCCTTCAGACGCTTAGTTAAAGCGCTGATTTGTGAAGACTTTGTGCATAAGGCTTTGTTTGTCGGAGAGTTTTTATGGCATTGGAGTATAAGAAGCGATCTGAAAAAAGAGCTGAAAAATCTGCCTAAAGATTAATTATTATTGGGGCTTTGTTTAAATAACAACAAACTTTAACATCGGATTTGAAATGAATTTAAGTCCGGTGTTTTTTGTTTCACATTATATATCAAACCCATCTGTTATCCCATTCAACTTTGTCAAATCCCTTTTTACATAATACATTTATGTAATTTCAGAAGTTGTATGCCCTCGCAAATCTGAAACCTGTCTTGGAGTTAGGAGTTTATTGTGCTGTCTGTTTGCTTTATGCCGTTGCTTCGTCACCCTTTGAAATTTACTGTCATACAAAAAAAGAGTCTGTCAATACCGACAGGCCCACAAGATTTTATCATATAGAATTTATTACCTTAATTGAAATAACAATCAGGTTTTATACAGAAAGCAGAATTTCCCTTTCCTTTGGCGCACTTAATGCATATTAAAATCATTCATACTAAGTAATATTTTACATCACAGTCACACAATACATCAAGCCAATTATTAATTTCTACACTGTTTTCATACAGGAATTTCAGAATATTCATACCGCGCCGATAATTTATATTGCAGCACACACAGCTTTCCCTATTAATATATTTTTTCTTTTTTAAAACTATTGTTAGTTTTATACCCTCATTTAAAGTTTCCATAATATACATTATAGTTTTTTTGGGTTGCAGACCTTCTATTTCGGAATACTGATGTATGTATTTTATTTTCATAATTTAAAATTCCTGTCTCTTATACACATCTCCGAGCCCACGAGACGTAGAGGAATCT
>CAMFZJ010000061.1 GCA_946004305.1 uncultured Clostridia bacterium
TAATTGCTGTTGATATTGATGATACTCTGCTTAACCGAAACAAGGAAATAACTCCTAAGACAAAGGACGCACTTATAAAGGCTCAGGAAAAGGGAGTTAAGGTAGTTGTAGCCTCCGGCAGACTTCCATATGGAGTAAAACCATATGCTCAAATGCTTAAGGTACTTGAAAACGACGGTTATTATATGGGCTTTAACGGTGGTGCAATTCTTAATTCAAAAGGTGAGATTATCGAAAAAACCTACCTTGAAAGTAAGTATATTAAGCCTGTTTATCAGGTGCTTAAACCCTACAATGTAACTACAATGGTTCACAAGGGCGATGTTATTTACGGGGATAAAAAGGTAAATAAATACACAAATGTAGAGTCTGAGGTAATAGGCTTGCCTTTGAATTTAGTTGATGATATTGCAGAATTTGTGGATTTTGATGTTCACAAGCTTTTAGTTGCAGGAGAAAATCAGGATTTAAAAGAGCTTGAGAAAATCCTCCTTGAAAAGTTCGGCAGGGAGATTGATATTTATTTATCTGCTCCTTGGTTTTTGGAGGTTATGCCAAAGGGTACAAGTAAAGGCTTAGGTCTGAAGGCTTTGTGTGATCATATCGGAATTGATATGAGTCAGGTTATAGCCTGTGGCGACAGCTTTAATGATATCTCAATGGTAAAAATGGCAGGCCTTGGTGTAGCTATGGCAAATGCCGAGGAGGAGCTAAAGGCAGTTGCAGATTATGTTACTGAGAATGACTGCGACAATGACGGTATTGCAGAGGTTGTTGAAAAGTTTATACTGTAACGGAAAAATATAGTAAATCTAAGGGGCTGAATTCAGCCCCTCTAATATTCAACAAATTTTCACATCATATTTTTCTTGTTTTATTATAAATGACGTTTTTTATTTTTCAGGATTAGATTTCATTGATTTTTATTTTCATTGTGCTACAATTTTCTACGGATTAATTTTATGGGGGCGCAATATTATGGTGGCAAATATTACAGAAGTTACCAGATATATGAACAAAATTGAGGTGTTTCAGGTTCTGCTTCCTTTGGCTTTGGTTTTTTGTGTTGCAAAATTTTTCGGCCTTTGTGCAAGAAAACTTCAGATGCCTCAGGTTGTAGGAGAAATTATTGCAGGTCTTATTTTGGGACCTTGCGTTTTAGGTGTTATTGATTTGAATAATCCCTCCTACGGAATTTCAATTAAAACAATTGCGGAAATCGGTGTAATTTTTCTTATGTTTTCCGCAGGTCTTGGTACAAATCTTAAGGATTTGCTGAAAGTGGGACCAAAGGCTTTCCTTGTCGCCATTTCCGGTGTTGTTATTCCTGTGTGTGCAGGTACGGGAGTGTATTATCTGTTTGGCTTTAACAACGGTCATCAGTTTTTTGAAGCTTTGTTTACCGGTACTATCCTTGCGGCTACCTCAGTAAGCATTACTGTTCAGGCACTAAAGGAGCTCGGTTATCTCCAAAGTAAGGTTGGTACAACTATAATAAGTGCCGCAGTAATTGATGATGTTATAGGAATCGTTCTTCTTACAGTTGTTTCAAGCCTTTCAAACTCAGAAAACTCTGATTTATCCGGCCTTGGATTTGTGCTGTTAAGAATACTTATCTTTTTTGCTTTGGTTATAGCTGTAGGTATAGGTGTTTATTTTGCTTTCAAGTGGTTGGAAAAACGCCGTCCTCACACAAGAACCTTGCCTATTATGGCAATGGCTATGTGCTTTATCCTTGCATATGTTGCAGAGGTTTACTTTGATATTGCCGACATTATCGGAGCTTATTCAGCAGGAATTATCCTTTGCCAGTTGAGAAATGCTGAGTATATTCAGAGAAAAATCGACATTTGTTCCTATATGTTCTTTGGCCCGGTGTTTTTCGCAAGCGTAGGCTTGAAAACAAGCCTTAGCGGAATGACCGTTCCTCTCCTTGTTTTTGCAGTTGTACTGACTCTTGTAGCCTTAGGCTCAAAGGTAGTAGGCTGCGGAGCAGTAGCAAAGCTTTGTAAATTCAGCACAACTGATTCACTAAAAATCGGCGTGGGAATGATGACAAGAGGCGAGGTGGCTTTGATTATTGCCGATAAAGGCATTTCTTCAAAGGTTATTGATAAGTCTATGAATATTGCCATAGTGCCTTTGATTATAGTGGCATCCTTGGCAACTCCCATTATCCTTAAAGTTCTTTATACAAAGTGGCCGGATAATAAGGTTAAGGGACGTAACGACAGCCATTCGGACAAGGAGCATATTACATATCCTGAAATGTTTGAGGAAAAGAAAGGCGACAGCCTTACAATTGAAATTAAATAATATTGCATATTGAAAAAGAGCTTTCTCCCATTTTGAGAAAGCTCTTTTGTTATGAAGTGCAATTACTAAAAATAAAATTTTCACTTAACTGTAGGATTACTCCGACCATTCCAACTGAAGGAAAAAGTTTTCATATGCGTCATTCCAGCCTTCTATTTCAAAGGCTCCGCCACCGTTTACCGAGCGCATTTTTGAGTCGTTCATATCCATGCCCAAAGCAAACAGCTCCCCTACAGTTATGTTGTACCCAAGCTTTTGACAAACTGAGCAAAACTCACTCATAGGGTCAGGATGACTTCTTGTATCAATAAGCTTGCGTTTTAGACGGCTGTCATTTTCTGCTGCCTCAAGAAGTCGGGTAAGTTCTTTTTCCGTCATATTATCACCTTCTAATTTAAAATATTACCATAAATTCGATTATTCGTAAAGCAATTATTAAAATCCTTTGTTTTTTTGATTATTTACCTTGCTTTTATATGGAAAAAGTAGTAAAATTAACTATGTGTAATTATTTTTTCGATGGGGGTCTGTATATGAAAAAGGTTTTCCGGATTTTAATATCAGCTGTTATCTGCTGCATTGTTGTATGTTCAGGTTTTTTCTCAGCATTTTCAGCAGATAATACTTACGAGGTTAAGGATATTGGAGTGACAATTTCCCTCCCTGATGATATGCTTACTGTAACTCGTGACAGTAAAAAAACCGACCCGTATTTTGGTAAGTTCAAGCTGGACTACAGCGAAACTATGAGCGATTTTACCGAGGGTAATATTTATATCCAGTCAAAAAAGCAGGATAGCTCCCTTACGCTTACTGTTACAATGACAGAATCCGAGGAAAGCATAAACACAAATAATTACAATGACCTTTCCGAATCAGAGTTAAACTCAATTAAAAACAGCTATGCAAATGACAAAACATACAAGTCTTGCGCTACTGCAAAATATAACGGAAATACATATATTTATTTGACCATAAGCACAAAATCCGGCAAAAAAACCGTTCAGGCACAGCAGGCTAATACTGTTGTGGGAGGAAAGTATTACTCAGTTACCCTCCAAGCGGCTAAAGGTAAAAAGCTTACCGAGGATAATAAAAACCTTATGGAAGATATATTAACCTCTATGACAATTACCGAAAGCAACTTTTTTAACGATAATAAGGAAATTATTATTTTCAGCGGTATAATTCTACTTGCCGCTATTGTCATAATTGTATTATTTGTTCTGTTAATAAAACACTTTAAAAATCCTGCAAGAAAGAATCAAAACCTTATTCATGACCTTGCCCACGAGTATAGAATTTCCGAAACCACACAAATTCCGAGAAAACGTATTAGTACAAATACATACCACGACAGGTCTTTTTTAGATGAATTTGAGCCTATTGGCGGAAGAGAAAGAAAAAAGAAAACTTCTGCAAAAACGAAATCTCAGGCTGTTGCTGTTTCAGAGCAGGTTGATGAGGAAGTATTACCTGATGATATGGTATCAGTTGATGAGCTTTTAGGTATCAGCACAGAGGATGAAAAGGCTGAAGCTGTGGTTAATGCAGTTGAGGATATGAGTCCGGTTGCAGATGTGGAAATTGCTGATGAGATTTCTGCTGAAGTTGAATCTCAGGCTCAAGCGCTAGAAGAAACTCCCGTAGTACAGGGTGAAGAAAATATTGAAGGCGGTACTGATTATTTTGACCATGTACCTGAGGAGGAAGAGTTGTATTCCTACTCTGACGTGGATACTGCCGTAGATGACTACAGCTTTGCTAAAAGTGAAGCTCAAAGGCGCAGAACAAGAGAAAATCAGGCTCAGAGCAAGGATACAATGCCTAAGGCTTTGGAGATTGTTCTTAAAATACTAAAGGCTATAGGCAAAGGTTTACTTACTGTACTCCAGACCCTGTGGATTGTAATTTGCTTTATTGTTATCCACTTAAAATATTTCTGCATAAATGTGTACAGATTAATTAAAAAGAGCATTATTAAGCGCAAACGTAAAAAGGAAGAGCAGGAGCGCAGACAAAGAGCTGAGGAACGCCGCCGCAGACAGCGTGAAGCAGAAATGAGCAGACGCAGACAAAATGCAAACCGAGGAGAAAATGACCTTGTAAAGGTTCACTCAAACGGTGAAAGAGTACGCAGACCCTCACAGACTGTAAGAAACAGCTCAAGACCTGTTTCAAGACAAGGCTCACAAAGACCAAGAAGATATTAAGGTGATATTTTGACTTTGCTTATTAAAAACACCAATGTAGTTGACCCGTCACAGGGTATAGACAAAATTGCAGATATTCTTATTGAAAACGGAAAAATCAAGGGTATCGGCAACTATGAAAATGCTGACACAATAATTGACGGCAGTTCATATATTGCTTCACCGGGACTTGTGGATATGCACGTTCATTTAAGGGATCCCGGTCAGACTCAGAAAGAGGATATACTCACAGGCTGCAGTGCGGCAGCGGCAGGAGGAGTAACAAGTATTCTTGCAATGCCTAACACAAATCCCGTTGCCGATTGTGCCGAAACCGTTAAATATATTATTGACAAATCAAAAGGAGCTAAGGCTAAGGTTTATGTGGCTGCAAGTATTACAAAGGGACTGAAAAGCCTTGAAGCAACTGATTTGGAAGAAGTAAAAAACGCAGGTGCTGTTGCACTTTCTGATGACGGCAGACCTGTTGAAAATACAGAAATGTTAAGAAATGCAATGATTAAGGCTCCTCAGCTTGGTATGGCTGTTGTAGCTCATTGTGAATCCCTGTTTTTAGCTGACGGCGGAATAATCAATGAGGGAGAGGTATCTCAAAAGCTTGGAGTTAAAGGTATTCCGGCATCTGCTGAGGATTGCGGAACGCAGAGAGAGATTGCATTTGCAGACGCGCTTGACGTTCCTGTTCATATATGTCATGTAAGTACAGATACATCTGTTAAGCTTGTTCGTGACGCAAAGTCAAGGGGAGTAAAGGTAAGTTGCGAAACAGCACCTCACTACTTCTCTCTTACTGAAAAGGAGCTGTTGAAAAGGGACGCAGACTTCAGAATGAATCCCCCTTTGAGAACGGAAAAGGACAGGCTTGCTATTATACAAGGATTGATTGACGGTACAATTGATGTAATTGCTACCGACCATGCACCTCATACCCCACAGGAAAAAGCGGATTTTGAAAAAGCCCCCAACGGCTCAATCGGAATGGAAACATCTCTTTCTGCGGGAATTACAAATTTAGTGAAAACAGGAAAGCTGACAATTTATCAGCTGATTGAGAAAATGAGTACCAACCCGGCCAAAATTCTCAACATTGAAGCAGGAACATTGAGGGAAGGTGCTATGGCGGATATAGTAATATTTGATATTAATGAAAGCTATACAGTTGATGTAGAAAAGCTCCACGGTAAGAGCAAAAACTCTCCCTTTAAAAATCAAACCTTGTTCGGTAAGGTTAAATATACAATTCTTAACGGTGAAGTTGTGTATAGTGATAAATAAATAATTTATTAAGATTAAATAAATAGTTTTATGGAGGATTTTGATTATGGCAAAAGGCGATTTGCTGTCAGTTAGAGAGGACGTCAGAGTTGTTGACGCTACACTTAGAGATGGCGGACTTTGTAACGACTTCTACTTTACTGATAAATTTGTAAAAGATTTATACAACAATAATGTAAATGCCGGCGTTGACTATATGGAGTTTGGTTATAAGGCTTCAAAGGATATGTTCGACCCTGAAAAATTCGGCCAGTGGAAATTCTGCGATGACGAGGACATCAGAAAGGTTGTAGGAGAGAATAAAACTCCTATGAAGATTGCAGTTATGGCTGATGTGGGCAGATGTAACTATAAGCGTGACATCCGTCCCAAAAAGGAAAGCCCTGTAGATTTAGTAAGAATTGCAACCTATATAAACACAATTCCCGTTGCTTGTGATATGATTGAGCATTGCCACAAATTAGGCTATGAAACATCAATCAACATTATGGCAATTTCTAAAAACAGAACAGAGGATATTTGCGCTGCTCTTGATATTTTCGGCAAAACATCCGTTGATACGTTCTACATAGTTGACAGCTACGGTGCTTTTTATCCTGAACAGATAAGAAAAACATCACAGATGTATCTTGAATACGCCAATAAGTATAAGAAGAATGTTGGTATCCATGCTCACAACAACCAGAGTCTTGCTTTTGCAAACACAATTGACGCTTTGCAGGAGGGCGTAAGCTACCTTGACGCTACTGTTATGGGTATGGGACGTGGCGCAGGAAACTGCCAGTCTGAGCTTTTAATCGGTTTTCTTAAAAACCCTAAGTATAATGTTGAGCCCATACTTGCTCATATTGAAAACCATATGATGAAGCTTAAGGAAGAGGGAGTTAAGTGGGGCTTTGATATTCCTTATATTCTTACAGGTCAGCAGAACAGCCACCCTCGTTCAGCTATTGCTTTCCAAAAGGAAAACCGCACAGATTACAGACAGCTTCGTCTGGAATTACTTGATATGGAGTAAGGTGAATTATGGCTTTTGATAAACTTATTGAAAAAATTGTTGAAATGCAAAATCCTACTGTAGCAGGTCTTGACCCAAAGCTGGACTATGTGCCGCAGTTTATAAAGGATGAATGTTTTGAAAAATACGGCGTAACTCTTAAGGGGGCGGCAGAAGCTCTTTTAATGTTCAACAAGGCTTTAATTGATGAGCTTTGTGACATTGTTCCGGCAATTAAGCCACAGGCTGCATATTATGAAATGTACGGCCCCGAGGGTGTGAAGGCTCTTGCTGATACAATCGCTTATGCTAAGTCAAAGGGTATGTATGTTATTACTGACGGTAAGCGTAATGATATCGGCACTACTATGGAAGCTTACGCTACTGCTCACCTTGGAGAAACAAAGGTTAATGATGATATGCTGATTCCTTTCGGAGCAGACGCTTTAACAGTAAACGGCTACCTTGGAAGTGACGGAATTAAGCCTTTGCTTAATGTGTGCAAAGAAAAGGATAAGGGGATTTTTGTACTTGTAAAAACTTCAAACCCCAGCTCCGGAGAGCTTCAGGATTTAAAGCTCGAAAACGGTGAAACAGTATATGAGCATATGGGCTTTATGTGTGAAAGCTGGGGCGAAAGCCTTAAAGGACAGTATGGTTACAGCGGTGTGGGTGCAGTTGTAGGAGCAACCTATCCTGAAATGCTTAAGGAATTAAGAGCAAAAATGCCACACACCTTCTTCCTTGTTCCCGGCTACGGAGCTCAGGGCGGCGGTGCTAATGATGTTAAGTTTGCTTTTGATAAAAACGGAATCGGTGCAATTGTAAATTCAAGCCGTGGAATTATGTGTGCTTGGCAAAAGCAGGAGGGCAAAACCGAAAAAGATTTTGCTGAGGCTGCCAAGGTTGAAGCTGTCCGTATGCGTGACGATATTCGCTCTGTTACGGGAGAAATGAAACTGAAATAAGTAATTTTTAGGTTTTGATGAATTAGTTTAATGTATTAGTGCGTTAAATTATTGACAACATAAATCTATAAGAGTATAATAATTTATTAGTAATTTATTTTAAGGAGTGTCAAGATTATGGCAAGAGTATATAACTTCTCTGCAGGCCCGGCTGTTATTCCCGAGTCTGTACTAAAAGAAGCTGCTGAGGAAATGCTGGATTATAAGGGCAGCGGTATGTCCGTTATGGAGATGAGCCACCGTTCTAAGTGGTTTGACGACATTATTAAGGATGCTGAAAAAGATTTAAGAGAGCTTATGAATATCCCTGATAATTATAAGGTTCTTT
>CAMFZJ010000062.1 GCA_946004305.1 uncultured Clostridia bacterium
TCCTCTACGTCTCGTGGGCTCGGAGATGTGTATAAGAGACAGTTAGGATACACTTCTAGTGATTTTTCGGAGGCTAATTATGAAAGCAATTATAACAGTTATTGGTAAAGATTCAGTAGGTATTTTATCAAAGGTTTCCTCAGCTTGTGCTGAGGTTGATGTAAACATTGTTGAGGTTACTCAGAGCGTATTGCAGGATATGTTTGCAATGGTTATGTTAGTTGAAATTGACAAAAGCACTGTAGGTCTTGATAAACTCAGAGAAGAGCTTGAAAAGGTTGGAAAAGACACTAATACTAAAATACATGTTATGCACGAGGATATTTTTAACAGTATGCATAAGATATAATATGCTCAGATTATCCCGAAAGGAATTGTAGAAATGTTAGAAACTAAAGATATATTAGAAACCATTAATATGATTGACAATGAAAACCTTGATGTCCGTACTATAACTATGGGTATTTCTCTGTTGGATTGTCTTGATGAAGATATTGATAAGGCCAGCGTTAAGGTTTATGATAAGGTATGCAGATATGCTCAGGACTTAGTTAAAACCGGCGAGGATATTGAATCAGAGTACGGTATTCCAATTATAAACAAAAGAATATCTGTTACCCCTATTGGTATGGTAGCAGCTCCCTGCCAAAGCAAAAATGTTGTTAAATTTGCAAAAGCTTTGGATAAAGCCGCTGATACTCTTGGTGTGAATTTTATCGGAGGTTACTCTGCGTTAGTTCAGAAAGGCTTTTCATCCGGTGACTATGCATTAATTGAGAGTATTCCTGAAGCTCTTTCTGTAACGGAAAAAGTTTGTTCATCTGTAAATATCGGCTCTACTAAAGCCGGTTTAAATATGGATGCAGTTAAAATGATGGGAAAAATCGTCAAAGAATCTGCTGAGAAAACTGCTGACAGAGATTGTATAGGCGCTGCAAAGCTTGTTGTATTCTGCAACGCTCCTGAGGACAACCCATTTATGGCAGGTGCTTTTCACGGTGTAGGTGAAGCTGACTGCGTTATTAATGTAGGTGTTTCAGGCCCCGGTGTTGTACGTGCCGTACTTGCTAAGGACGGTAACGGCAAGCGTGTTGATGAAATTGCAGATATGATTAAGAAAACTGCATTTAAAATAACAAGAATGGGACAGTTAGTTGCTAAAGAGGCATCTAAACGTCTTTGCGTACCTTTTGGTATAGTTGACTTATCACTTGCTCCTACTCCTGCTGTTGGAGATAGCGTTGCCTATATTCTTGAGGAAATGGGTCTGGAAAGCTGTGGATGTCATGGCACTACTGCTACTCTTGCGCTACTTAATGACGCTGTAAAAAAAGGCGGTGTAATGGCTTCTTCTCATGTAGGTGGACTTAGCGGAGCTTTTATTCCTGTTTCAGAAGACGCAGGTATGATTAATGCTGCTAAGTGCGGCACTCTTGATATTACTAAACTTGAGTGTATGACTGCTGTTTGCTCAGTGGGTCTTGATATGATTGTTGTTCCCGGTGACATTACTCCTGAAATTATCTCTGCAATTATTGCTGATGAAGCTGCGATTGGTATGGTAAACTCAAAAACTACCGCTGTAAGACTTATACCTGCAATCGGCAAAAAAGCCGGCGAGGAGCTTAACTTTGGAGGGCTTTTAGGAAAAGGTCCTGTTATGCCTGTACGAACAGGAGATCCATCTGTATTTATTAACAGAGGCGGAAGACTTCCGGCTCCATTGCAGGCATTGAAAAATTAATTACAATAAAACAGTTTAAACTATACTTAAGTAATAAACTATTAAGAAGGTGTTCATAAAATGAAAGATATGATTCAGAAAATCGTTGAAATGGACAAAAAGGCTCAAAAGCTTGATGAAAAAAATAAAAATCAAAAAGAGAACCTTGAGAAAGAAATTCAAACATTAACTGAAGAAATCTACAATGAGCATATGTCTAAAGCTAAGGAAACTGCTGAAAATAACAAAGCAGAAATTGAAAAAGAAGCTGAAGAAAAATGGATTGCAGACGAAAAATCCAGAGCTGAAGTTATGGAAAAGCTCTGCAAAGATTATGAAGAAAATGGAGATAAATGGGTTGACGCTATTGTTAACCGAGTATTAAGCTGAGTTATTTGAATTTTTATTACTGATATAGGAGGTGTGTATTTTGTCAGAGGTTAGCTATGCTGTTCTTACCAGAGCAAAAGCAAAATATGGTAAAAGACTGAAAGAAAATGATTACAAAAATCTTCTTGAATGTGATTCTATTGCCGAGGTAATGACTTATTTAAAATCGAATACACACTATTCCAAAGCATTTGGTGAAGCTAACGAGAGAGATATTCACAGGGGGCTTTTTGAATTTTTATTAAGACAGTATATAACATACGAGTTTGATACAATTTGCAGATATGAGCTTACTGTTGGTGAAGGCTTTTCAAAGTTTATCGCTCATCAAACAGAAATTAATGAAATTGTACGGGTGCTGACCATATTAAGCTCCGACAAAGATAATTATTTTAGCTTTACCTTGCCTGAGCATATGGCTAAAAACACTTCTATTGATCTGGAGCTTTTAGAAAAAGCTACCAACTATCAGGAATTTCTCCAGGCTTTGGAACATTCTAACTACAGATTTATTTTTGAAGATTACAAAATCAAAGACGGAGATGCAATTTCTGTCAGCGAAATTGAAGATAAGCTGTACACAAATCTATATAATGAATTATTTGATACCATAAATCTTACTGATGGTGTAGAAAAATCTGAGCTTCTTGATTTATATAACACCATAATTGACTATGAAAATTTTATTAGAATAATTCGTTTGAAGAAATATTACAATGCTGAACCTGAGTTGATAATGAAACATCTTCTTCCCTTTGGTTCACTTAAGGATAAAAAGCTTAAAGATATGTGCAAGGCTGAAAATTCCGCTGCTGTATTTTCTGTAATGAGCAGCACTAAGTCGGGTAATCTTATTAAAAAAATTGATTATTCTTATGCCGGCGGTATACCTATGAGAATTAAATACCTAAAAGCAAGAAAGAATATATATCTGTCTGACTCACCTGCTACAATTATGATGTCATATATTATTTTATCGGAAATTGAGCTTATGAATCTTATCTGTATAATTGAGGGCGTCAGATATGACGTTGACAAAGAGCAGATTAAACCTTTGCTAATATATTAAGTTTACAGGAGGTGATTTTTTGAGTGTAGAAAATATTAAGGCATTTAGCATAATCGGTCACATTAATGTTCTGGACAAGGTTGTTATGACATTAGGCAAAACCGGTGTATTCCAGCCTGACGAGGTTTCAAATTTTTATTCTGACACTAAAAGCTTTACCCACATTTCATCATCCGGCGTTTATGCAGAACCTCTTTCAAGAATTTCAAATGCTCTCAGTGCATTGAAAATCACGCCTGAATACAAGTTTGTTAAAAATTTTGAACCTGACTTTCAGGAAATTGACGAATATTCTCAAAAGATTCTTGAAGAAATAAACCACTTAATGGATGGCAAGAAGAATGCTCAAGCCGAGCTTAATGAATGTAAGCGTACTATTGAAGAAACAAAGCATTTTGAAAATCTGGATTTTAACATTGAAGAAATCCAGAAAATGAAATATGTTAAAGCTGTTTTCGGCAGAATACCTAAAGAAAACTTATCTAAACTCAAAAAATACAAAAAAGAACTAATTGAGTTCATTCCTTGTACAGAGGAAAACAAATATGTTTGGGGTCTTTACCTTACACCGGTTTCCATGGCTGACAAGGTTGACCAGCTTTTCTCCAGACTGTATTTTGAAAAAAGCACGCTGACCGGTATAGATATGATCCCCTCTAAAAAGCTTGTTCAGCTTGAAGCAAATATTGAAGTCCTGGAAAAGACTGTTGAGGAATATACTGATAAGATTGAGAAATTTGCAGAGAATAATAAAGAGGAAATAATTAAGTATTATACTAAAATTTCTGAATATAACCTTTGCGGAACTATAAAATCCTTTGCTATGGCACACAACGATTACTTCTGCCTAACAGGTTGGGTTCCTGTAAAAAATGCAAAATCAGTAAAAGCTAAGCTTAAAAAAATTGAAAGCGTTGATGTTTCGGTTACAGACGCTAAAGACGAGCCTCAGCTTTCTCCCCCAAGTAAACTTAAAAACTTTTTCCTTGCCCGTCCCTTCCAGTATTATACTGAAATGTACGGAGTTCCAAAATACAAAGAAATTGATCCTACTAAGTTTATTGCCGTAACATATGTGGTACTATTTGGTATTATGTTTGCTGACGTTGGACACGGCTTTTGCGTTGCAATCGCAGGACTTTTGATGTGGTATCTTAAGAAGATGCCTATAGGAAAAATCCTTGTTCCCTGCGGATTATCAGGAATGTTGTTCGGCGGATTATTCGGCAGCGTATTCGGTTTTGAGAATGCTATGGATTGGTTGTATATTGATATATTAGGTATGAAGAGCAAGCCGATTGAGGTTATGTCATCGGAAATGACAAACACTATTATTTATCTTGCTGTGGGAATAGGTATGGTTCTTCTGTGTGTTGCAATGGGACTAAATATATTTACATCAATAAGGCAAGGAAATATTGGAAAAGCTTTATTTGACACAAGCGGTATTTGCGGACTTGTTTTCTACGGTCTGATATGTGCAGGTCTTGTAGGTATGTTGGTACTGGGAGTAAATCTTTTCTCTATTCCGTACATCCTTGCTATTGCTATTTCATTTATTCTCATATTTATGAGAGAACCCCTTATGGACTTAGTAAACGGCGAAGAAAACTGGAAGCCGAAATGCTGGGGCGACTTTGTATTGCAGAATATTTTTGAATCTATCGAAGTTCTCCTAAGCTATGTTACGAACACCCTGAGTTTCTTGAGAGTTGGTGCTTTCGTACTTGTTCATACAGGTATGATGACAGTTGTATTTACTCTTGCAGAAACAGTTGGCGGTGCAGGGTATATTCCGGTATTGATTTTCGGTAACGCTCTTGTCTGTGTACTTGAGGCACTTTTGGTTGCCATTCAGGTTTTGAGACTTGAGTTCTATGAAATGTTCAGTCGCTTCTATTCAGGAGAAGGCAAAGCTTACGAACCTGTGAAGCTTAAATTAACACATAATTAATTATATTTCATTTTGGAGGTTTTATTATGACTATTTTAAATTGTATTTTTCTTACTGTTCCGGTTGTATTCTTAATTCTTTCAGTTGTACTTGCTACAAAGTCATTCCAAAAAGGCAAAAGTGTTAAGCGTTCAATGCTTACTCAGTTAATATCTTTCGGTGCTGTTTTTGCTTTTTGTATGGTATGTCCTTTAGTTGCTTCTGCTGCAAGCGGAGAGGCTGCTGCTGCAAGTGACGGAATTGCAATGGGTCTTAAGTATTTAGGTGCAGGTCTTTCAACAGGTATTGCTTGTATAGGTGGTGGCATTGCGGTTGGACACGGTGCTCCTGCTGCTATCGGTGCTACTGCTGAGGACGCTAAAAACTTCGGTAAGGCTATTATCTTCGTTGCTCTCGGTGAAGGTATTGCTCTTTACGGTATGCTTATATCCATCTTAATTTTAAACGCTGCTTAATAAAAAGGTTGATTTTTATGAAATTTTATCTTATCAGCGATAATGTTGATACTCTTATGGGAATGCGCCTTGCAGGTATAGAAGGCGTTGTAGTACATAAGGAACATCATGTAAGGGCTGAGCTGAAAAAAGCAATGGATATGCCTGATGTTGCTGTTATACTTATGACTGAAAACCTTGTGTCACAATGTCCTGATTTAGTCTACGACTTAAAACTTAACAGAAAGCAACCGCTTATTGTTGAAATTCCCGACCGTCACGGTAACGGAAGAACAGCAGACAGTATTACAAAATATGTACAGGATGCTATCGGCGTTAAGTTATAAACAAATTTTAGTGAGGTTTTAATATGGCAAAAAGTAAAACCGACAATTTTCTTACAGCTATAAAAAAATATTCTGCTCTTGAAAGAGAGCAAATACAAAAAGATATTGCCGAAATTAAAGAAGAAGAAATTAAAAAAGCTCAGGCTAAAGGTAAAAGAGAGGCCGAAAGCTACATAAGCAAACAGTATTCCATAAATAAGGCTGCTGTTACAAGTAGGTACTCTGTTAAAAACCTTGAATCACAGGGTAAGCTTTATAAAAAGAGAGAAGAAATAACCTCTAATGTTTTCAAAAAGGCTAAAGATAAACTAATCGAGTTTACCTCTACCCCACAGTACAAGGATTTACTTTTAGGCTACGCTAAGGAAATCGCTGAAATATTCGATGATAACAGTTGTATTGTTTATCTTAAAAACGATGATATGAAATTTGCTGAAGAAATTAAGTCTGTTTTCAGCGGTAATGTAGATGTTAAAGCTGATAATATGATTAAAATCGGCGGTATTATCGGTAATTGCAAGGATAAAAATATTGTTGCCGACAATACTCTTGACAGCAAGCTTGATAATCAAAAAGAATGGTTTACTGAAAATTCACAGCTTAAGGTTTATTAATTCAACTTTGTTTTAAAAAGAGATGATTATATGGAAAACAATGTAATTTATGGAATAAACGGACCTGTTGTTACTGTTAAAGGTCCTACTGAATTTGAAATGATGGAAATGGTACACGTTGGTGATGAGAAACTTGTCGGCGAAATCATCGGTATTACTGATGATATTACCACTATTCAGGTTTATGAGGAAACCACCGGATTAAAGCCCGGCGCACCCATTACCGGTACCGGAGCACCTATGAATGTACTTTTGGGACCGGGTATCATTGACAACATTTTTGATGGTATTGAACGACCTTTGAAAGCTGTTGAAAAAAAATCAGGTGCTTTTATTAATAGAGGTTCACAGGTAAATTCCCTGGATATCGAAAAGCTTTGGAATGTTACTATGAAGGTTAAGGTAGGCGACTACCTTAAAGGCGGACAGATTTACGCAACCTTGCCTGAAACTCCGATTATTGAACACAGAATTATGGTACCTCCCCTGCTTTCGGGAAAGGTTACTATGGTCAAGCCTGACGGTGAGTACAAGCTATTTGATGTTATTGCTAAAATCATAGATGATAACGGTATTGAACACGAATTAACTCTTTGTCAAAAATGGCCTATCAGAACATCTCGTCCAATTGAGGACAGACTCCCAACCGGTATTCCCCTTATTACCGGTCAGCGAGTTATCGATACTATGTTCCCTATTGCAAAAGGTGGAGCTGCTGCTATCCCGGGGGGATTTGGTACAGGCAAGACTATGACTCAGCATCAGCTTGCTAAATGGTGTGACGCTGATATTATCGTATATGTTGGTTGCGGTGAGCGTGGAAACGAAATGTCACAGGTTCTTGAAGAATTTTCTGAGCTGATTGACCCTAAATCAGGCAGACCTATGACTGACCGTACTGTTCTTATAGCAAATACTTCAAATATGCCTGTTGCAGCCAGAGAAGCTTCTATATATACAGGTATTACTCTTGCTGAGTATTACAGAGATATGGGCTATCACGTTGCGATTATGGCTGACTCAACCTCCAGATGGGCTGAAGCATTAAGAGAAATTTCAGGTCGTCTTGAAGAAATGCCTGCTGAAGAAGGCTTCCCGGCTTATCTGCCGTCAAGACTTGCTGAATTCTATGAGCGTGCAGGACGTGTTACTACGCTATCGGGAAGCCAGGGTTCTGTTACA
>CAMFZJ010000063.1 GCA_946004305.1 uncultured Clostridia bacterium
TAAATAATTTTAGCTAACTTAATATCTCTTAAAAATTTTGCACCGGTGGATTTCCACCGGTGCTTTCTTATACAATATTGCATAGGAAAAGGGCTGCCATTTGACAGCCCTGAATTATTTTCACTTGCATTAACCTCTTAGCTTAACGTCAATATCAGCAAGATTTGCAATTACCTTATCCATAATTTCCTGAACTTCAGCTGATGACAAAGTCCTTTCATTTGAAGCAAAGTCGAATCTGATAGTCATACTGTGGATAAACTCGGTATCATAGGTATCAACAATTCTTGTACCTTTAAGAATATCTCCACCCTGATTTTTCCAACATTTAGCTAAATCCTTAAAGAATTTGCCCTCAGGAATTTCAAGGCTTAAATCATATGACATAACAGGGAACTTAGACGGCTCTTCATATGCAATACTTGCATTTTTAACCTGAGCGAATTTCTTAATGTCAATTTCCGCAAATACTATCGAAGCTTTCTTGTCAATCTTTTTACTGATAACCGGATGAGCAATACCCATTACACCGATATTGTTTCCATCAAGAATAATACTGTTAAGATTAACAGGATGCTCATAGCTGTGAGTAGCTTCAGCAACTTCAAATGTAAGCGCTTTGTGCTTCAAGTCATCGGTTATTGTAGCAAGCATATCTCTTAACTTGAAGTACAGAGCTTTAACATCACAAGCTTTGCTGAATAATGTTACAGCCAGATTTTTCTTTTCAACACAAAGATTGTTTTCATCAAGTCCGTCAACAACTCTGCCAATTTCAAAAACACCAAACTCTGTAGCGAATGAGGTGTTTGTATTAATCTGACAAAGCTGAGTCGGAATAATTGACCTTCTGATAGTTTCAATATTAGGATTGGTAGCATTGGCAAGCTTAATGTTTTCCTCAACAGGAATACCCAATGCTTTCTGTTCGTCATTATAAGCCCAGACATAAGAGTGTAATTCGTGAAGATTATATTTCTTAACTAAGATGTCCTTAATCTTTTCTTCGTCACTTTTAACTGCTTCCATTCTTACAGGATAAAGTGGGGAACGGGTGGTGTTAATGTCAAAATTATCGTAGCCGTAAATTCTTGTAATTTCCTCAATAATGTCGGCTTTAATTGTAACGTCTTTTGTAGCTCTCCAAGAAGGCACAACAACCTTAAAGTCATCATTGTTAAGCTCCACCTTGAATCCTAAGGAAGAAAGAGTTTTAACAATTTGTTCGTTGCTGATTTCAATACCTGTGTATCTGTTTACAAAATTCTTGTCAAATTCAAGAGTAACTGTATCATATTTAAAAGCATATTCATCAGTAAGGGAAGATACAACTTTGATTTCATTGTCATAATCTTTTAACAGCTTAACAAATCTTCCGATAGCAACATCAGTCATTTCAGGGTCAAGGGATTTTTCATATCTCATAGAAGCGTCAGTTCTGTGAGCCAGTCTGACAGTTGACTTTCTTATTGAAACCGGGTTAAATGTAGCAGACTCAAGCGTAAGAGTAGTAGTATCATCAACTATTTCAGAATCTAAACCACCCATAATTCCTGCAATAGCAACAGGAGTGTCGCCGTTACAAATCATTAGTGTATTTTCGTCAATTTTTCTGTCAACTCCGTCAAGAGTTTTAAAAATAAATGGCCGGTCAAATCTCTTAATTCTGATTTTTTCAACCTTCCGTGAGTCAAAAGCATGCATAGGCTGACCCATTTCAAGCATTAAATAGTTAGTAAGGTCAGCTAAGAAATTAATAGCTCTCATACCGCAGTAATAAAGCCTGATTCTCATATTAACAGGACTTACATTTCTGTTAATGTTTTCAACCTGTAAGCAGGAATATCTCTGACAAAGATTGTCCTCAATCTTCATATCAATCTTTGGTAAGCTGTTATAAGCATTCAAATCATCAACATCAAGTGGCTTTAGCTCTCTGCCTGCAAGTGCGGCAAATTCTCTTGCAATACCATAATGTCCCCATAAATCAGGACGATTAGTAAGAGATTTATTGTCAACCTCAAAAATGATATCATCAATTTCATAAACGCTTTTAATATCAGTGCCGTTTGGTATATCATCAGTAATTTCCATTATGCCGGAGTTGTCGTCACTAATGCCAATTTCAGCTTCAGAGCAACACATACCGTAGGAAGTGTATCCTGCTAAAGGTCTTGGAGAAATAGTGATTTCTCCGATTTTAGCTCCAACCTTTGCAAAAGCAGTTTTCATACCAACCTTTACATTAGGCGCTCCGCATACAACATCGGTAAGCTCATCTTCGCCGGCGTCAACCTTAAGAAGATGTAGCTTTTTTGAGTCCGGATGATTTTCAACTGATTTAATTTCAGCTACAACAACGCCCTGCAAATCAGAGCCTTTAAAAAATATCTCATTTTCAACTTCAGCAGTAGAAAGAGAGAATTGATGTATAAGCTCAGTTTTGTCAATACCGCTAAGGTCAACAAAATCCTGAATCCAGTTCATTGATAAAAACATAATAAATCTCCTTTCTTACTTATCATCAGTAAACTGTGATAAAGATTTAAGATTACCGCTGTTCAAATCTCTAATATCTTTAACACCGTATTTCATCATTGCAAGTCTTGTTAATCCAAGACCAAAGGCAAAGCCTGTGTACTTTTCAGGATCAATACCGCCCTCTTTTAAAACCTCCGGGTGAATCATACCGCAAGGGCATAATTCAAGCCAACCGCTGTGCTTACAGGAAGCACAGCCTTCGCCGCCGCAAATAAGACAGCTTATGTCAAGCTCAAAACCGGGCTCCACAAATGGGAAAAATCCCGGACGAAGTCTTACCTTAATGTCTTTCTTAAATACCTCAGAGAGCATAGTTTTCATAAAGTAAATAAGGTTTGAAATACTTATGTCCTTGTCAACCATAACACCCTCCATTTGGAAGAAGGTGTTTTCGTGGCAAGCGTCAGTAGCCTCATTTCTGAAACATCTGCCCGGGAAGATAGCCTTAATCGGAACATCATTCTCAATTAAATTCTTACCGTACTTCTTAAGAATTGCATTCTGAGCAGCCGAAGTCTGAGATTTAAGAAGCTGACCGTTTTCAAGATAATATGTGTCCTGCATATCTCTTGCAGGGTGATGCTTAGGAATGTTTAAGGATTCAAAACATTCATAGTCAGTAACAACTTCAGGATAATCCTCCACAGTAAATCCCATAGAACGGAAAATTTCCTCACATTGTCTTTGAACAAGTGTAATAGGATGATAAGAACCTCTGCCTAAATCAACAGGAGTAGTAATATCAAATTGCGGCATAGAGCTGATTTCCTTTTGAATTTCCAGCTCTTTAAGCTCAGCTGTTTTTTCTTCAATAACCTTAGCAGCAGAAACCTTTAATTCATTTACCTGCTTGCCAAATTCTTTTTTAGCCTCATTAGAAAGGTCTTTCATATTCTTCATAAGACCGGTAATGCTGCCTTTTTTGCCGAGAAAGCTAACTCTGATAGACTCCAAATCTACAAGACTGCTAACTTCTCCAAGCTTGTTTTCAAGCTCTTTTTTTAGACTGATAATTTTTTCGTCCATATTTACCTCCATAAAAAATAAAAGCCCCTCCGAAAAACGAAGGGACGAAATAAATTCCGTGGTACCACCCTGATTTTTGCACCAAACCGAGCAAACACTCTTTAAGCCGTTAACGGAGCTACAAACCGTTGAAGCCTACTTAGTTTCAGCCTCACCACTCAAAAGGGAACTTCACAAATCACATACTCAGGCAGCTTTCAGCCAAGGCAAGCCCTCTCTTTAAAGTACCTTTGAAATGCTACTTCCTTTGTCACCGTGTTATCTCTGGTTATAATAACATTTTAGAAGAAAATATGCAAGAGTTTTGTTGAAAATTTTTCTTGCATATGCTATTATACTTTAGAAAAGGAGTAATGGAAATGAACGATATTTTTATAGAACAGCTTGTAAAGAAAAAACGTAAAGTGAAGGATAGAATAATTTTTATTGTCACATTATTATTAGTAATATTAATACCTGTGCTTTTTATTGTTTTGGCAAAAATGCAGATTTTAATTGCCTACTTTATTTATATTGCTTTCTTCCTGTTATTATTCGGTGTATGGCTTGTTTGGTTTATACGAACAAATCAGAATGTTGAGTATGAATATCAGATGGTGCAGGAAGTAATCGTAGTAAGTAAAATTACAGCAAAGCGTAAGCGTAAGGAAATCGTTAAAATTGATGTAAAATTATTCGACCGGCTTGCAAAGGCAAAGGACGATTCTGTTAAGAATCTTAACTTTATGAAGGTGTATGAAGCTTGTGCAGATTTTTCTGATGAGGAAAATACATATTATGCCGTGTATCAGCACCCCGCTTACGGGAGAACAGCCTTGTTTTTTACACCAAATGAAAAGATACTTAATGCAATGAAGCCTTACCTTAAGAAGGATATAGTACTAAAGCTTTTTTATAACAGGTGATTATATGCAGGAAGTAATCGACAGAAACTATGTAAAGTCTGCTTTAACAAAACGAAATCCCGATGACGATAAATTTGCTGTAGGCTCTCTTTTATCAATCTGCGGAAGCTATGGTATGGCAGGAGCCGGAATAATGTCGGCAAAAGCAGCCTTGCGAAGCGGTGTGGGACTTCTCAGAATGATAATTCCGGAAAGTATTTATCCCATAATGGCGTCATCAATTTATGAAGCAGTTTTTTGCCCTGTAAAAGAAGATACACAACCAAATAATATTTCTTTTATAGAAAAATTAAATTACAATAACGCTGTTGTAATGGGAAGTGGGTTGTCAGTTTCGCCTTACTCAAAGGCTTTAGTAAAAACAGTTTTAGAAAAAGCAGAAATTCCCATTGTCTTAGATGCAGACGGATTGAATATAGTAGCAGAGAATAAGGATTTATTAAAGTCTGTAAAAGCTCCGCTGGTAATAACCCCTCACATTGGTGAAATGTCAAGGCTTACCGGAATGACAATTGATGAAATAAATAAAGACAGAGCTGCCGTTACACTTAATTTTGCAAGGGATAATAACTGTATTGTAGTCCTTAAAGGGCATATTACTGTTGTTGCGTCACCTGACGGAAAGCTTATGTACAACAAAAACACAGGTAATCCGGGAATGGCAACGGGAGGCTCAGGGGATGTTCTGGCAGGTATAATCGGCTCTCTTATTGCCCAAGGCAGCGAACCCTACAAAGGAGCTATGGCAGGAGTGTATATCCACGGACTTGCAGGAGATATAGCAGCTCAAAAGCTTAGTCAGCGTTCAATGCTTCCAACAGATATGATTGAATATATACCATTGGCTTTTAAGAAAATTGAAAGCCTATAAAGTAATAAACTAAATCAAATAAAACATATAATAACAGCAGAGGTGATTTTGTGAAAAAATTATGTCTGCTGTTATTTTTTATAATAATATCTTTGGAAATAAACCTAACCTCCTGTACTAATGAACCGGCACCCTTGGTAAAAAGCTTTACAGCCAATGTAACCGGCACCTGTAACGGCGAAAAGCTAAAAGCAAGAATAATATCCAATAACCAAAAATTTTTGTTAATTGAAATATTATCCCCAAGCTCTATGAAAGGGTATAAATATACATATAAGGATAGTACACTTAGCATAAAATATAAAACTTTCAACGTGAAAGCTCAGACAAATTATATTCCCAATACTGGGTTTTCTTCAATAATGTATAATGTTTTATCAAGTCTTAGCAAAGAACAGAATTGTATATGTACGGGAAGTGATAAAGCATTTGCCTATTATAAAGGCAAGTGCGAAAGCGGAGAATATGACATCAAGGCAGAATATAACAGCGGAGCAATACGACAGATTAATATTAAATCAATTGATTTTACAGCTAAACTCAACAAAATAAAAATCAAATAATAATTTCACCCTATTCCATAACCAAAATATTATATTAATGGTATAAAAATTATATGGTTGTCAAAAATACTATTAATAAATATTTCGGAGGGAAAATCCTTGAATATAAAACGTGGAGAGATATACTACGCCGACCTTTCTCCTGTAGTTGGGTCGGAGCAGGGAGGAGTAAGACCGGTTCTTATAGTTCAGAACAATATAGGCAACCGCTACAGCCCTACGGTAATTGCGGCGGCAATAACAAGCCAGCAGTCAAAGGCAAAGCTTCCCACTCATATTCCCATTGACGGTCACGACTGCGGACTGCAAAGAAACAGCGTTGTACTCCTTGAACAAATCCGTACAATAGATAAAAAGCGTTTAAAGGAAAAAATGGGAGCCATTGACGAAAACTCGATGAACAAAATAAACAATGCAATATCCATTTCCTTTGGACTGCAAGGATAAAAGCTACATAAAGTGGCAAAAAACAGCGGTTACTTAGTAAAGCTTAGTAACTGCTGTTTTTGTGTAAACAATAAATACAAATATTTTGTGTTTCTTAGTCAAATTAAACAAATTAATTGTGGATTTTTATGTTTTTTATTAATTCCCTTGAAAAATTTGACAATTTGTGATATACTCACTATGAGTAAAAGTAGTGGTAAATAAGTGTTTATTATTGTTTGCTTTGCAATCACTGGGGTGGTCAGACAGTAAAGATGATAAATCGCCAATCACTACAAAACTAGATAATAATTTTTTGGAGGTAATTAAAATGAAAACTTTAACAAAGCGTTCAATTTCAGTTGTTTTAGCTGTTTTGATGATGCTTTCTATGGCAATCGTTGGTGGTGTTAGCACTAATGCCGCTTCAATAACATCTGACGGTACTGTTAAGCTTTATGTTGATACCGCAGCTGTAAGCTGGTGGAATGACGGAAGTGCTGTAACTTGCTTTGAATTTAGCGGAGATTCAGGTACATCAGATCTTGTAGCAACTGAAAAGGCAGATGGAAATGTCAAATTTGCTTATATTCCTGAAGGAACATGGTCAACAGTTGTTATTTCCAGACGTCAAAGTGTAACTGCTTCTGCATGGAATTCAACCGGTCCAATTGCATTAGACAGCACAAAGAATTACATTGAGTCCTTTAGTGAAAAAAGTTCAAATGCTACATGGTCAACTTATGTTGAGCCTGTAAAGGAAAGCTACACAATTTACTTTAAAGACACACTTGGCTGGGGTAAGGCTTATGCACACTTCTATTCAGACAGTTATTCCCCAAGCAGCAGTAACGGTTGTTCCGGTTCAAGTGCTGCATTAAATGTTGATCTTACATCAATTGGTAACAGCAATGTGTATTCTGCAACTTTTGATGCTTCACAGGCTTATAAAAAGGTTTGCTTTACTAAGGACCAGCAGAATAACTACGGAAACTTCCATTCAACTGCAGCTGCTTATCGTACAGATTTAGACTTTGCTTCAGGCAAAACTATGTTTGTTCCTGATTCAGAATCAACAGGTACATTAAATTCAAATGTACCATATTACAACAACGGTGAGTGGGTTACATATTCTGAAGTTGTTGAAACAACAGC
>CAMFZJ010000064.1 GCA_946004305.1 uncultured Clostridia bacterium
GAATTATGTCTAAACTCTTCCCTTGAATGGATATTTGACATATGAACTTCAATAAATGGTATCTTAATCGAAGCTATTGCATCCCTTAAAGCATAGCTGTAGTGAGTTAATGCTCCGGCATTTATAACTACACCGTCATATTTATCTTTTGCTGAATGTATCTTATCAATCAAGTCACCTTCATGATTTGACTGGAAAATATCAGCAATAAATCCATTATCTTTAGCCCAGATTGATATTTGGTCGGAAATACTTGAAGCAGTTTCTTCGCCGTATATCCCTTTTTCTCTGACACCAACCATATTAAGGTTAGGACCTAGTAAAACCAATATTTTTTTCATAATGATCTCCTATCAAATAGAAAAGCGGACAGAAGCTCTGTCCGCTTAAATATTTACCTAAATTTGCGTTTACGAGCTGCTTCGGATTTTTTCTTACGCTTTACAGAAGGCTTTTCATAAGCTTCTCTTTTACGCACCTCAGCAATAACGCCAGCTCTGGCACACTGTTTCTTAAATCTTCTTAAGGCACTCTCAAGAGATTCATTTTCTTTTAATCTAATCTCTGACATTTCTATTTCCCTCCCATCTGCCCAAAGGCATGGGTCATTTGCACTAAATTGCAAAAAATATTATACTACACATTTACATAAAATGTCAATAGGTATCAAAAAAATAGTTAAAAAACACCAAATTGTAATATTTATGGCTTTACAACTATATTTACAATTCTACCTTTTACATAAATTTCTTTTATAATATTCATACCGTCTATAGACTTGGCTACGTTTTCATCAGATTTTGCCAGAGCGAGAACCTGATCCTGCTCAGCATCAACAGGGATATTAAGCTTAGTTTTGATTTTGCCGTTAACCTGAACAGCTATCTCAATTGTTTCTTCTACACATTTTGACTCGTCATATTCAGGCCAGTTCTGTTCAGCTACAATACCTTCACCAAGCTTACATACCTCCCAAATCTCCTCAGTTACATGAGGAGCAAACGGGTTAAGAAGAATAGTAAATATTGCAAGCTCTTTCTTACTGATACTGCCAAAGGATGTTACATCGTTGATTAGAGCCATAAGGCTGGCAATTGCAGTATTGAACTTAATATTTTCAATATCATCGCCGACCTTTTTAATAGTCTTGTTAAATGAGCTTTCAAGTTCAGGACGAATTGTATCATCATCAACCAAAATGTTCTGTAAATTCCAGAATCTATCAACAAATCTGCGACAGCCCCTGATACTTGAAGGGCTCCAAGGAGCAGCCTTTTCAAAGTCACCGATAAACATTTCGTAAAGTCGCATTGTATCTGCGCCATACTCCTCGACAATTTCGTCCGGATTAACAACATTACCGCGAGATTTAGACATCTTCTCGCCGTTTTCACCGAGAATCATACCATGACTTGTACGCTTTGCATATGGTTCCGGAGTAGGTACTATGCCTAAGTCATATAAGAATTTATGCCAAAAACGGCTGTACAAAAGGTGAAGCGTTGTATGCTCCATACCTCCATTGTACCAATCAACAGGTGACCAATACTCAAGTGCCTCTTTTGAAGCAAGCTCTTTATCATTATGAGGATCCATATATCTTAAGAAGTACCAGGATGAGCCTGCCCACTGCGGCATAGTATCAGTTTCTCTCTTAGCTTTTCCGCCACAACAAGGACAGGTTGTATTAATCCAGTCTGTCATGTTTGCAAGTGGTGATTCTCCATTATCAGTCGGCTCATATGAATCAACCATAGGCAGTTTTAGAGGAAGCTCACTTTCGTCAATCGGAACATATCCGCATTTCTCACAATGAACAATCGGTATTGGCTCGCCCCAATATCTCTGACGTGAGAACACCCAGTCACGAAGCTTATAATTTACTTTAGCTCTGCCTATTCCCTGTTCAGTAAGCCAATCAATCATTTTAGCCTTAGCTTCTTCAACGGATAAGCCATCCAAAAATCCTGAATTAGTAAGGATGCCGGTTGCACAATCAGTAAATGCTTCTTCCTGCACATTCTTTCCGCCCTTAACAACTTCAATAATAGGCAAATTGAATTTCTTTGCAAATTCCCAGTCACGGGTATCGTGAGCAGGTACAGCCATAATGGCACCTGTACCGTAAGATACAAGTACATAGTCAGAAATAAAAATAGGAATTTCTGTATTGTTTACAGGGTTAATGGCCTTTACACCTTTAAGAAGAACACCGGTTTTATCCTTAGCTACTTCTGTACGTTCAAAGTCTGATTTTTTGGCAGCCTCTGCTTGATAATTTCTGATTTCATCAATGTTCTCAAGCTTATCAGCCCATTTTTCAATAAGAGGATGCTCAGGTGAAATAACCATATATGTAGCACCAAAAAGTGTATCGCAACGTGTTGTATATACTGTCAGCTTATCTCCGGTAGTTGCTGTAAAGTCAACCTCTGCACCTGTTGAACGACCAATCCAATTCTTCTGCTGAGCCTTAACTCTGGATGGATAATCAACTAAATCAAGATCTTCAATAAGTCTGTCAGCGTAAGCTGTGATTTTTAACATCCACTGTGACTTAACCTTATGTACAACCTCGCTTCCGCAACGCTCGCAAACTCCGTTTACTACTTCTTCATTTGCAAGTACGCATTTACAGGAAGTACACCAGTTTACATTCATTTCCTTTTTATACGCTAAGCCTTTTTTAAACAGCTGTAAGAAAATCCACTGAGTCCATTTATAATAGCTAGGATCAGTTGTATTAATCTCTCTGCTCCAATCAAAAGAAATACCTAATGACTGAATCTGCTTCTTAAAGCGCTCAATATTCTGCTTTGTAACTATCTCCGGGTGAACATGGTTTTTTATTGCATAGTTTTCTGTAGGTAAACCAAAAGCGTCCCAACCAATTGGATAAAGCACATTGTAGCCTTCCAATCTACGTTTACGAACAACGGTATCCAAGGCTGTGTATGGTCTTGGGTGCCCTACATGAAGGCCCTGACCTGACGGATAGGGAAATTCAATTAAGCCATAAAACTTTTTCTTAGCAGTGTCATTGCTTGCGTGAAAAACTCCCTTTTCTTCCCAAATATTTTGCCATTTTTTCTCAATTACTTTATGATTATATTTCAAAACAAGACCTCCTGAAAGTTCTTAATTTATAGTTATCAATCTATTATACCGGTTAAGTCGATTTCTTTTCCGTCCTGCCAAAGACGTTCCAAATCATAAAACTCTCTTGCTTCTTCGTTAAATACATTAACGATAATATCAACATAATCAAGAAGAATCCAGCTGTTTGAACGATAGCCTTCAATGTGACTTACTGAATATCCCAGCTCATCCATTTTAAATTCAACTTCATCAGCAAGAGCCTTAACCTGTGTACTGCTTCTGCCTGTTGCGATAACCATATAATCTGCAAGTACCGAAACATCAGTTATCTCAATCAGCTTTATATCAGAACCCAGCTTGTTACTGAGTATTTCTGCTATTTTAATAGCTTGTTCATAAGTTGTCATTATAACAAACCCTTCTTTTCTAAATTAATTACAATATCATTATAACAATTAATTGCGTTGCTATGTATTACAAGTTTTCTTTTAGATAGATCAGAAATAGTGAACTGCAAACCGTAAAGCATTGCATCGTCAATATCCTTAAACGCTTTTTCTCTCATAATTTCTACGCCGTCATAGGTTCTTTCTTCACTAATAAAATCCGCAGTAAAAATTATTTTTTCAAGGATTGACATATTTGCTCGTCCTGTTGTGTGATACTTAATAGAATTAAAAATATCTGTATCATCAATTTTTAAAACATCACGAACATAACAGGCTCCTGCAATAGAATGCCAAAGTTTGTCGGAATTCTTCTCAATATCGTCAAGTATTATACCACCATCAATGATTATTTGCAACATTTCTTCCTTTGGAATTTCTTTGCAACAATCGTGAAGTATTCCCGCAAGCTTTGCTTTTTCTGCGTCTGCTCCGTAAAGCTTTGAAAGCTCAAAAGCTGTTGTGGAAACATTAACGCTATGAACAAAACGCTTCTCGCTCATTCTGTTTTTTACAAGATTTAGGTAATAATCCATATTCATAAAATCATATCCCATACAAATGTTTTTTCTTAATATAATTAAGCACTCTTGTATCTACTAAATCTGAAACATCTTCAGCATTATTAATCTTTCTTCTTATTTCTGTTGAACTTACATCCATAACTTTGTGAGTCATAATATATGAATTGCAGTTGTATTTTTCTTTGAGATAAGCAGAATATGAAATAAGATTTTCTTTCATGCCTTTTCTGGGTACCGCAATTATAGAGGCAGTCTTGAAAATATCTTCGAAACATTTCCATTTTTCTAAAGTTAAAAACATATCTGCTCCCACAATTAGAAACAGCTCATCCCTAGGATATATTTCTTTAATAGAATTTAAAGTTAAATATGTGTAGCTGTTACCTTTTCTCTTGATTTCTAAGTCAGAAACCTCGACATAAGATAAGTTTTTAAAAGCAAGTTTGCATAATTCAAACCTATCATCAGCACTTGCAAAGTTAGACGTATCCTTTAAGGGAGTTTTCCAAGTAGGCATAATAATCACCTTATCAAGATTAAACTCCTTGATTACATCAGTAACAAGCTTATAGTGTCCCAAATGAATCGGATTAAAGCTACCGCCAAATAAACCCAGTTTCATTTTTTGGCCTTTGGGAGCTTAATTATCGGTTCATCAGGATTAGGTCTATACAAAACAAACTTAGAACCTATTACCTGTACTACATCGGCTGAAACTTTTTCTGCAATAATTTCAGCAGATTCTCTTGGTGTAAGCTCACAGTTTTCAAGACACTTACCCTTTATAATCTCACGGGCAGTTAAAGCGTCATCAGCCTGCTTAATAATTGTATCGGACATTCCGCCTTTACCTATATGAACAATTGTATCTATAGAATTTGCAATACCACGAAGATATGCCCTCTGTTTACTTGTTAACATTATTTTCCTCCAAATAATTCTTCAGCTTCTTTTGAAACTCCCTTAATGCATTGCCTCTGTGACTGACCTTATCTTTTTCTTCCGGTGATAACTTACCGAATGATACTCCATTACATAGAAAAATCGGGTCATATCCAAAACCGCCGTCACCGTCAGGTTTATATGCAATCTCTCCATAGCATTTTCCCTCAGCATTAATAATGTCACCATTAGGGAAAACACAGGTAATAGCTGATACAAAATAAGCAGTACGCTTGCTACTCTCAATATCTTTCATTTCATCAAGCAACTTTAGTATTCTGTCACTATCAGTAGCATTTTCACCTGCATATCTGGCAGAGTATATACCGGGCCTGCCATTAAGTGCATCTACACACAAGCCTGAATCATCAGCAATAGCAGGTAATCCTGATTTTTTGCAAGAAGCCGCAGCTTTAATATAGGAATTTTCTAAAAATGTAGTACCGTTTTCCTCTACGTCATCAAGTGAAATCCCCTCTTGCTTTGCAGTAACTGCTCCAATCCCCAAAGGAGATAAAATTCTTTGTAATTCAATTAGTTTTTTAGGATTATTTGTACCGATAATATATTTCATCAATTACCTCATTCATTGAAATCAAAAAGAGCTTTTGAAAATTCTTCAGGTTCAAAGGGCTGTAAATCATCAATCTGCTCGCCTACTCCAATAAACTTAACCGGTACATCAAGAGCATTCTTAATAGCTAATACTATTCCGCCCTTAGCAGTTCCGTCAAGCTTTGTTAATACAATACCTGTGATTCCTGTAGCAGCTTTAAAATGCTCCACCTGTGATACTGCATTTTGTCCTGTTGTTGCATCTAATACAAGCAAAACTTCTTTGTCGGCATCAGGTAACTCACGGTCAATAATTCTATTAATTTTGGCAAGCTCGTCCATAAGATGCTTCTTATTATGGAGTCTGCCGGCAGTATCTGCAATAATAATGTCAGAATTACGAGCCTTAGCAGCAGAAATAGCATCATAAACAACAGCAGCAGGATCAGACCCTTCGTTCTGCTTTACAATGTCGCAGCCACTTCTGTCAGCCCATATTTGAAGCTGGTCGATTGCAGCAGCTCTGAAAGTATCAGCAGCAGCTAAAAGCACCTTTTTACCTTCATTTTTGTAACGGTTAGCCATTTTTCCGATTGTTGTTGTTTTACCAACACCATTAACACCGATAACAAGTATTACAGAAGGTTTAGTTGACAGGTTCATTTCCTGACCGCCTGTTAAAATATCAGTTACTACCTGTTCTAAAAGTGTGTGAATTTCGTCAGGATTTGTAGTTCCGGTTTCTTTAACTTTAACCCTCAATTTATCACAAATATCCTGAGCGGTTGTTACACCAACATCTCCCATTACCAAAAGCTCTTCCAGTTCTTCAAACAAATCCTCATCAATTTTTGTAAAGGATTTCAGCATTGAATCAATCTGTCCTACAACAGCATTCCTGGTTTTCTTTAATCCTTCTTTAATTTTATTAAATAATCCCATAATAGTCTTCCTTTAATATTATATTCCAAGCTTTGCAGCAACTTCGCTGGCTCTAAGGCTTAGTAGCTTTGAAACACCCTCATCCTGCATAGTTACACCATAGAGAACATCAGCCTCTTCCATTGTACCACGTCTGTGAGTAATAAGAATAAACTGGGTGTTGTGTGTAAGATTGCGAACATATTGCGCAAATCTATCAACATTAACATCATCAAGAGCAGCCTCAATTTCATCCATTACACAGAAGGGTGCGGGTCTTACTTTCATAATTGCAAAATATAATGCAATAGCAACCAAAGCTTTCTCTCCACCTGAAAGTGCATCAAGATGAACAACAATTTTACCCGGAGGATGAACGACAATATCTATACCGCTTGTAAGTATTTCCTGTGGGTCGGTAAGGGATAAGGAAGCTGTGCCACCACCAAACAGTTCCTTAAACGTATAAGTGAAGTTACGGTTAATTTCCTCAAAGCTTGTAATAAACTCTTCCTGCATCTGCTTTGTAAGATCAGAGATAAGTTTTTCAATTTCTTTCTTTGATTTTTCAACGTCTTCTACCTGCGTGCTGATAAACTCATATCTTTCAGATACTTCCTTATATTCTTCAATTGCAGATACATTTACGTTACCGAGATTACGTATCTTTGATTTTAGCTCATTAAGACGTTTCTGAGAAGAAGAAACATCAGTAATATCAGAAGCTTTATCCTGTGCTTCTTTTCTTGTTAACTGATATTCTTCCCAAAGCTTAGAAATGATATTATCAAATTCTTTTTGCAGGTTAATTTTTCTTTCCTCTAATCTTGACAATTCACGTCCGGCAATTTCACGCTCATTGTTTTTATCTCGTTCCAAGGTTCTTAGCTCTGTTGTACGCTTTTCAAGGTTTTCTTTCTTTTCATTAATT
>CAMFZJ010000065.1 GCA_946004305.1 uncultured Clostridia bacterium
ACTAAACAAAACGAGCACATCTTTTGATGTGCTCGTTTTGTTGGTGGGAGAGAGTGGATTCGAACCACTGAAGCAAGTTGCAACAGATTTACAGTCTGCCCCCTTTGGCCACTCGGGAACTCTCCCGGTTATTAAATTAAAATGTTTAAGGCTAAAAGCCTTAAACATAAAAATGGAGCTGGTGGACGGACTTGAACCCCCGACCTGCTGATTACAAATCAGCTGCTCTACCAACTGAGCTACACCAGCGTTTGTTTGTACTGTGTTTTTCACAGCTCAATTATAATATCATAATCCACCAAACTTGTCAACACTTTTTTTGAATTTTTTTGCTTTTTGTTTTAGGTTATGATATATCTATTTGTTTATTGTTGTTTTATAGGATAATTTGTGTTATTATATCATAAATTGACTTAAAGGTGAACATTATGAACAAAATCAAATTAATTGGAGTTGACCTTGACGGAACAACTCTAAACCAAAAGAAACAAATATCTCAGGAAAATATTGACACCTTTAGGCTATGTAAGGAAAAAGGCATACACATTGTTCCAGTTACCGGCAGACCTTTGTCCGGATTATATAATGAATACAAAAAACAAATCGGTTGCAGATATTCTATTCATACTAACGGAGCTGTTGTTATGGATTTAGAAAAGGGTGAATATGTTTTTCATCATCCCTTATCAATTAACACAGCAGGAAAGGTTATAGATATTCTGAATAAATACAACTGTTATTACGGAATTTTCTACGATGGCTATGGCTACCTTGACAGTAAGGATTATTTTAACGAGCTTAAAAAACACGAAAACACCTCTTTGCACGAATACATTAAGGCATCTAGAAAAAAAGTCCACAGCCAAATGGAATTTCTAAATTCAATTGAATACTGCGACAACATTTATGTTATTGCAAAAAGCCCTGAAATAAGGCTTGAAATCTACAATGCCCTGAAAAACGTAAAGGATATTTATTACACCTGTTCAGAGGAATGTGATGTTGAAATCGGCAGTCTATGTTCAAAGGGCACATCCTTGCTTGAACTTGCCGAAAGTCTTGGCATTAATCAATCTGAAGTTATGGCAATCGGAGACAGCGGAAATGACTTAAATATGCTGGAGCTTGCAGGATTTTCTGTTGCTATGGAAAACAGCAGTAAAAGTATTATTGATGCTGCCGACTATGTTACAAAATCCTGTGAGGAAAGCGGAGTTGCCTATGCCATACAAAAATTTTGCCTTTAGTATAATACGCATGTAAATACTACCGGTTATCATATTACTGCTGATACATATAATAGATTAACTTGCTTTTTTCAGAACGGAGGCACTTATGCATATTTTCATTAATTCACTTTGGATATTTTCAATATTTGCTTTTCTGGGATGGCTCTGTGAGTTTATTCCCCGTACAATCAAAAAAAGGAAGCTTACAAATCCCGGCTTCATTAATCTACCCTTTTCAATAAGCTGTGGAGCCGGCTCTCTTCTGATTTATCTTGCCTTCTCAAAATGGACCAATTATTTTATGATTTTCTTTGCGGCCATAATTATGCTGACTGCTCTGAAATTTTTGTGCTCTATGCTTTTTGAAAAACTATTTGGTTTTAAGTGGAAGGATTATTCAAAGAAAACTCTTAACCTTAACGGATATGTAGGACTTTTCGAAGCCTTATCTTACGGCGTTATTGCAGTACTTTTGGTAATGTTTGCTTTCAATCCTATCAAATCTCTTTCTGCTGCTATGCCTACTTGGCTTGCAATACTTATTCCGGCAATAATAACAGGACTGATTATTGCAGACTTTATAATCACTATCATTACCATTATTCTTCTGCGCAGAAACCTAAAACAAATGAATAATATTTCTGAGCTTCTAGAGGAAGGCACAGAGGAAACATCCAACGAGGAATTGCGTGCTATATATGAAAAGCGAATGATTAAAAACAAGGTTTTCAGAAACAGACTTGTTAAAGCCTTTCCTGATATGCAATCCTTGAACTATGAAAAACAGCTTGAAGAAATAAAAGATTATTTTAATGTTATTCGTGAACGTAATGATGAAGAGTACGAGAAAAAATATGAAAGTCCTAAAGACAGGCCTTTTGCATCCGGTTTGAGCTTTACAAAGCTTTTTTGGCTTTTCTTTGTGGGATGTATCGCAGGCACTGTTTTGGAAACAATATGGGCTTTCTTTACTTTAGGTCATTTTGAAATCAGGGTTGGTCTTGTTTGGGGACCATTTATTCCTGTTTACGGTGGCGGAGCTGTGCTGATTACCCTTTGCCTTTACAAGCTTCACAAAGCTAACGACATTACAATTTATCTTGCCTCAGCAGTTATCGGCGCTACCTTTGAATACTTCTGCTCATATTTTCAGGAAAAGTTTTTAGGTACTGTAAGCTGGGATTACAGCGATACTCCATTTAACATTGACGGCAGAACCAATCTTACTTTTGCTTTGATATGGGGACTTTTAGGTTTATTTTGGTTAAGATACGCCTACCCTGTTTTCAGCAGATGGATTGAAAAAATGCCTAAAAAATTAGGCTCTACCCTAACAGTAATTTTTGCTGTTTTCCTTGTAATAGACAGCGCCTGCTCTATAGCGGCAGTATATCGTCAGACTCAAAGACACAACGGTATTCCTCCCAAGGGAATAGTTGAAGAAACTATTGACTATTGCTTTAATGATGACTATATGAGCTTCGTCTTTCCACATATGTGCAAGCCGGAGGATTGGGGCAAGTGACATATTGCAAATAAATAATTAATTTTTTCCCGGGGCTGTAAACGCAGTCCCGGTTTTTGCTAAAAACTTTAAATAAAAGCAGTAAAAATCTTGATTGAATATTGATTTTGTGGTATAATAACCCCATATAATGTGCCAAAATATGTAAAAATAGGTTTAATGGCAATAAATTTTAAGATTTATAATATCAAAATAACCGTGAAAGGGTAATTATAAATGACAAAAGCAAATATTTATCGCACAGTAAATTGCGGAGAATTGAGAGAAGACAATATTGGTCAGGACGTAAGAGTAGCCGGTTGGGTTGAAAATATACGTGACCACGGCGGTGTTATGTTCCTTGATATTAGGGATCAATACGGTGTGCTTCAGGTAGTTGTTCATGATGACAGCCTTCTTAAAGAGGTAAACCGTGAGTGTACTGTTACACTGGGAGGCAAGGTTGTTAAGCGTGATGAGGATACTATTAACCCTAAGATTGCAACCGGATATGTAGAAGTTCATACTGATGACATCAAGGTTTTAGGTAAATGTAAAAACGAGCTTCCTTTCGAGGTTGCTACTTCTAAAATTGTAAATGAAGATGTAAGACTTAAATATCGTTTTCTTGATTTACGCAATCCTAAGGTTCACAACAACATTCTTCTTCGTTCACAGGTAGTAAGCTTTATGCGTAACAAAATGAATGAAATGGGATTCGTTGAGATTAATACACCGATTCTTTCAACATCATCTCCTGAGGGTGCCAGAGATTACCTTATTCCAAGCCGTAAGCACAAAGGCAAGTTCTATGCTTTACCACAGGCTCCTCAGATTTTTAAGCAGTTACTTATGGTATCAGGCTTTGATAAATATTTCCAGATTGCTCCCTGCTTCCGTGATGAGGACGCAAGGGCTGACAGAAGCCCCGGCGAATTCTATCAGCTGGACTTTGAAATGGCATTTGCTACACAGGAGGATGTGTTCGCAGTAGCCGAGGAAGTGCTTTCTGAAACATTTGCTAAGTTTACAGACAAAAAGGTTTCCCCTGCCCCATTTAAGCGTATTCCTTTTGCTGAGTCTATGCTTAAATACGGCACAGACAAGCCTGATTTAAGAAACCCACTTGAAATAAAAGAAATCAGCGATATGTTCGTTGAAACAGAGTTTGCTCCTTTCAGAGGTAAATGTGTTCGTTCAATTAACGTGCCCAATGCTGCTGCTCAAAGCAAAAAGTGGTTTAAGCGTATGGAGGAATACGCTCTATCAATTGGTATGAAGGGCTTAGGCTATGTTAAGGTTCTTGAGGACTTAACCTTTGACGGCCCTATTGATAAATTCCTAAAGCCCGGCGACAGAGAGGAGCTTATTGCACGCAACGGCTCTAAGGCAGGAGATGTTATTTACTTTATTGCTGACAGCAAGAATATTGCTCCAAAGCTTGCAGGTCAGATTCGTACAGAGGTTGCAACAAGACTTGATTTAATTGACAAAAGCCGATTTGAATTATGCTTTATCGTTGACTTTCCTATGTATGAAATTGACGAAGATGGCAAGACTATTTTTACTCACAACCCATTCTCAATGCCACAGGGCGGTATGGAAGCACTTTTAACTAAGGACCCTACAGAAATTCTTGCTTATCAGTATGACATTGTTTGTAACGGTGTTGAGCTTTCATCAGGCGCTGTTCGTAACCACGACCTTGACATTATGATTAAGGCTTTTGAAATTGCAGGCTACAGCGAGGAAGAGCTTAAGGATAAGTTTAAATCTCTTTACAATGCTTTCCAATACGGTGCTCCCCCTCACGCAGGTATGGCTCCGGGTGTTGACCGTATGCTTATGCTGCTTACTGAGGAAGAGAATATCCGTGAGGTTATTCCGTTCCCAATGAACAGTAATGCCCAAGATTTACTCCTAGGCTCTCCCGGAGAAGTAAGCGAAATGCAGCTTAGAGAAGTTCACATTAAGTTAAGATAGATATAAGCTTTTGGGCAAGGCTGTTACCTTGCCCATATACATATATAAAGGACTGATTTTATGGTAACCAGAGAAGATATTGAAAACATTGCAATACTTTCAAAGCTATTTGTTGCTGAGGAAGACTTAGATAATCTGACACAGCAAATGCAGGAGATTGTTGAATTTGCCGATGCTATCAACAAGGCTCCTGACAGCGGAGAGGAATTTGATAATATTAATAATTTATCAAATGTATTCAGAGAAGATGTTGTTGTTCCGTCATTGCCCAGTGAGGAAATTCTTAAAAATGCTCCTGACCAGGCTGAGGATCACTTCCTTGTAAAAAATCATTCATAAGGAGAGAGCGTATGTCAACTATTAAGAAAATTCACGATATGCTCTCTGCTAAGGAAATTTCCTGCAAAGAGCTTACACAACAGTATTTAAACGAAATTGAAAAATCAAACGGTGAGCTTAACGCTTACGTAAATGTTACACCTGAAACTGCCTTAAGTCAGGCGGAAAAGGTTGACGCAAAAATAGCAAAAGGTGAAGAAATTGGACTCCTTGAGGGTGTTCCTATGACACTTAAGGACAATATGTCAACTAAGGGAATTGAAACCACCTGCTGTTCCAAAATTCTTACAGGCTACAAGCCTATTTATAATGCAACAGTATGGGACAACCTTGAAAGCAAGGGTGCAGTTTTACTGGGTAAAACCAATATGGACGAATTTGCTATGGGTTCTTCCTGTGAAACCTCTTACTTTGGCGGTGCTACTAACCCATTTAACACAAAGCATTGTGCCGGCGGTTCATCGGGGGGCGGTGCTTCTGCTGTCGGCGGTAATATTGCAGCATACGCCCTTGGCTCTGATACAGGCGGTTCAATCCGCCAGCCTGCTTCATTCTGCGGTATCGTTGGACTAAAGCCAACCTACGGTGCTGTATCACGTTACGGACTTATTGCTTATGCTTCAAGTCTAGACCAGATTGGACCTATTACCAAAACAGTTGAGGACGCTTCCATTGTTTATGACGCTATTTCTGAATATGACCCTAAGGACAGCACCTGTCAGGGCAGGCAGAAAGGCTTAACATATGACACAGTCAACAATGACATCAAGGGTATGAAAATCGGTATTGCAAGAGAATACCTTGAGGGAATCCGTGATGATGTTAAGGAAGCAATTTTAAATGCAACTAAGGTTTACGAAAGCCTTGGGGCTGAGATTGTTTACTTTGATATGCCTGCCCTTAAGTTTGCCCTACCGGTTTACTACATCATCGCCTGTGCTGAGGCTTCTTCAAACTTAGGACGTTATGACGGTATTCGTTACGGCTACAAGGCTCAGCATTACAACGGAACCCACGATATGATGTGCCGTACAAGAAGCGAGGGCTTTGGTGATGAAGTTAAGAGAAGAATCCTTCTTGGCACTTATGTACTTTCTGCCGGTTACTATGACGCTTATTACAAGAAAGCTCAGAACTTAAGAGGTACTATTTTAAAAGCATTTAATGACGCATTTACAAATTGCGATTTTATACTTGCTCCTACAGTTCCAATGACAGCATTTGAAATGGGACACGCTGTATCTGACCCTGTTGAAACATATCTTACAGATATATGCACAGTTCCTGTAAATATTGCAGGGCTTCCTGCTGTTTCTATTCCTTGCGGATTTAACGCAAAGGGTATGCCCATTGGTATGCAGCTTATCGGCAACAAATTTGATGAAGCTACAATTCTTAATGCTGCTAATATGTACGAAAAAGCTGCAGGAGAAAACTTTAAGGATACAAAGTGGGGTGTTAAGCTGTGAAATATGAATTAGTTGCCGGTTTTGAAACACACGTTGAGCTTTCAACCAATACAAAAATTTTCTGCAGCTGTACAACTGCCTTCGGCGGTGAGCCTAATACTCATTGCTGTCCTGTATGTATTGGTCTGCCGGGTACACTACCTAAGCTTAACAGACAGGTTGTTAAATATGCTATAATGGCAGGACTAGCAACAAACTGCGAAATTGCAGAGGTTGCTAAAATGGACAGAAAAAACTACTGCTACCCTGACCTGCCAAAGGCTTATCAAATTTCTGAATATGACAAGCCTCTTTGCGAGCATGGTTATGTTCAGCTTTCAAACGGAAGAAAAATCCGTATTCTTCGTATTCATATTGAGGAGGACGCAGGTAAGCTTATTCACGCTCACGGCGACACCTATGTTGACTATAACCGTGGCGGTGTTCCTCTTATTGAAATTGTTTCTGAGCCTGATATTCGTTCAGTTGACGAGGCGAGAGAATATGTGGAAAAGCTACAGCAGATTATGAGATACATTGGGGTTTCTGACTGCCGTATGCAGGAAGGCTCAATGCGTTGTGACGTTAATATTTCTGTAAGACCTGAGGGCAGTGATACTTTAGGTACAAGAACAGAAATCAAGAATATGAACTCAATCAACAACATTGCTAAGGCAATGGAGTATGAATTTGAACGTCAGGTAGATGTTATTGAAAGCGGTGGAAAGGTTATTCAGGAAACTCTCCGTTACGATGACGCTACCAACACAACATCAT
>CAMFZJ010000066.1 GCA_946004305.1 uncultured Clostridia bacterium
TTGCAGGTAATGTTTATGTAAACGACAACCCTGCCTCAGGGGATGAAGCTACAGAAGACCAACTTATGGACAATATTAATTCAAATACAGTAGGCAGGGCTGTAAGCTTTTCTTGGTCGGTTAATAATCCCGATACTCAGATTGTGAAAATCAATATTGAAAAGGGGCTTGATATTGTTGCAACTGCAACTGTTAAAGGTGCAATTAATGACCAGTATTCCTTTAATGAATACAAGGGTAATTTAAGAGTAGCAACTACTGTTTTTGACAAAAAAGATACAAACTATATGTATGTTCTTGACAGCAATCTGGGCGAGCTTGGTACAGTTGAAAGCTTTGCAAAGGGCGAAAGCATAAGGGCTGTTAATTATGTAAACGACTATGCTTATGTGATCACCTACAGAGAAACCGACCCTCTCTTTGTAATGGATTTGTCAAATCCTAAAAAGCCGAAAATTATGGGAAGCGTAAAGATAGACGGTTTTTCAAGTATGCTTGTTCCCATTGATGACAACACCTTGCTTGGAATAGGCTACCACACAAATATTAATGAAGATGTCGGGGAATTTACAGACGGCACAAAGCTGGTTCTGTTTGATGTAAGCGACAAGACAAAGCCAAAGGTTCTTGATACAAAGGTGTTCAAAAACTCAAGCTCAGCGGTTCAGGGCAATCCCCGGGCATTGGTGGTAAATAAACAGCGTGGAAACTACACTATTCCAATCACATATGAGAAAGAGTATAAGTATTATGACAAAGATTATAAGGAATGGTTTGAAGACTGGAAATGCAGCGGAGGTCAGGTTACGTTCTCAATCAAAAACAATAAGCTTATAGTTGAAAACCGGTACAAGACAGAAAAGTTTGAATATGCAGAATACTGCCTGTTTGTTGATGACAATGTTTATATTATCGGAGATGAACCGGGACAAATCGACTGCGTAGCATACAACAACTAAACCTTGCAAAAAGACCAAATCTGTACTATAATCATTTTATTGATTATAGAGGATTTGGTCTTATGTTATTAGGATTGCTGGGTACAGGAGTTAATGTTCTCACCGTATTATTAGGCAGTACAATCGGTATTCTTGTGAATAAGGGTATCCCCAAAAGATTAACCGACACTCTTTTCAAAGCCTTGGGACTTGTTACTGTGTTTATCGGTGTAAGCGGATGTTTAACCGGAAGCAGTGTTATGCTGGTGGTTGTAGCTATGATTTTAGGCACACTCATCGGTGAGCTTGTTGACCTTGATAAGCAGATTAACCGCCTTGGCAAAAAGCTTGAGAGCAAGTTTGACAAAGGCAATTCAAATTCAAGAATGGCAGAAGGATTTGTATCAGCGTCTATTCTTTTTTGCGTTGGCTCTATGACGATTGTAGGCTGTTTGCAGGCAGGACTTAAGGGAGATAATTCGGTGCTTTTTACAAAGTCTGCCCTTGATTTATGCTCATCTATGATTTTTGCAAGCACAATGGGAATCGGCGTAATGTTTTCCGCAGCTTTTGTCCTTGTTTATCAGGGGCTTCTTACAGTTCTTGCCGTTTGGATAAGTCCCTTTTTAAGCACAGCTGTAATAGACAGTATGAGCTGCGTTGGATATATTGTAATTATAGCCTTGGGACTTACTATGCTGGGGGCAATCAAGCTAAAGGTTACCAACCTTGTTCCTGCAATGTTTTTGCCTGTTGTACTTTGTCCTTTAGGAGATTGGATAGTAAGGGTACTTCCGTTTTTAGCATAAAATAATTATTTATAAACTATAAAATCAGCCAAAGGATTAATTCCTTTGGCTGATAATTTTATAACTAAGCAGAAATCTGATTAGGTGAGTTTATCAGAATTTGCTCTGAGCTAAACCTTTATTTTGCCGGGGCAAATCTATTTTTGAAACTTTCTGTGAGTTTTTTCAACAGATGCAAGAAATAATCAATTCCATCAACTGACAAAAGGATAAACACAGGGGTAAAGTTATAGAGATAACGGGAGCGTGTTTCCCATATTATCAGGAATATAAAGATTGCAAACACAAGCCCTTTTAGTAATGTTGTAAAGGTAGGCTTTGGATTTTTAATGCCTTTGATTATTGACACCAGCATAAAGAATAATAGCATTAATTGAAAAGCGTTGCTGTATACTGAAAATTGAAAATGGTATTTACCTTTATCAAGCACAATGGAATGGAGAAAGTTTTCCTTAATAGGTTTTTCAATATGGTGAGAAATAAAATAGGTGCCGTCATTCCAAGTACATACAACCTTTTCTACTGTATGATTGTATAGATTGCTTATGCCCATTTGTTCAATTCGGTTTTTAATTTCCTTGATATTTGCCTGAGTTTTAGTTTCAATATCAGGGAAGCTTGCTGTATAGTTGCTATCGCTTACATTATACCATCCTTTACCTTTTAAGCCCATCATTACCCAATGAGTGTAGGGATACCGGCTTTCGTTAACCTGCTCCTTAGTTGCAAGGTGCAGACTGTTAAAGGCTGTATTGTAAAGTGCCCCGATTCCTGCAAATCCGATTATCAAAGCAAGTGAAAGACTTGCAAATCGTTTAATATTTAATTTAAGCAAGCCGTATATTATAGCTCCTATAATTACGAAAATAACAGTAGCCTTCATTTTGAAGCCTAAAAATACAATTACTCCGCAGATTACTGCAAATACATAGGGCTTAATTTTTTTGTCACTTTTTAATGCAAGGAGGAAAAAGTATATTCCCCCTGTTACAAAAGGTAAGGAGAGAGAGTCTGTGTAGCAATAGGCTGTGTAGGTATAAAAGGGCGGAAATAAAGCACACATACCCAATGTAAAAAATGCTTTTTTGTTGCCAAAAAGCTTTTGAGCTATTAAAGCAGTAAAAAGAATACCGCAGTTTATTGCAATACAGTTTACCACTACAGGCAAAAATTTGGGAATATATCCGAAAATCAGATAGCCCAGCCTGCATACAAAACCCAAAAGTATAGTAATCGGTAAATTATTTGGGTATCTTATTAAGTACACAGAGCCATTTTCGTAGTCAGATTGAATTAAATCGAAATTACCTGTTTGTGCAAAGTCATGTGCATATCTATTAAGATAATTAATGTCAGTAACAGGGTAAGTTCTGAGCAGATAGCCTACAAAAAGCTGAATTAAGAAAATTACAAAAACACCTGCTATAATTATCATTGTAGCCTGTTTGTCTGATAAAGGGGTAGATTTTTTTATGTGAGATGGCTTTGACGTATAGGTTGTATAGTCGTATATCAATGTGGCAACGGCTATTAACGGCAAAAAGAAAAGTATAATATAAATCCCCGGGTTGTTTACATCCCGGCTTTCATTTTGTACAAAGCTATTTATTACATAATAAAAGGTTGTCCCAAAACATATGAAAAAGACTATGTGAAACACACGGTTCAAAACTTGTGATATTTTGTTTTCTTTCATAATTACCCTCATTAAATAAAAACTTTCCGTTATTTGTATAAAATTTCTCAAACTCTTTAAGTAATAAAAACCTGTACTATATTACCATATTAACATTGAAAAATAAAGAGTTTGTTACAGGAAGTAGCTATTTTGTTATAGTTGGTATGTTTTTTTCGTAAATTCTATAAATTTTTGGTGATAAAAAAGTTTTTGGGTTTTACTTGAAAAGGGACAGATATATGATAAAATGTAGTTGGAGGTGTAATTATGACAAAAAAACAGATTGCACTAATGGCCGTTGAAGCCTTAAAAAAAGAATATCCCGAGGCTGTTTGCTCTCTTACATATGAGGATCCCCTACAGCTTCTTATTGCTACAAGACTGGCGGCTCAATGTACTGACGCAAGGGTTAACATTGTAACCCCTGCCTTGTTTGAGAGATTTCCCACAGTTGATGATTTTGCAAATGCAACCTACGAGGAGGTTGCAGAATATATCAAAAGCTGTGGACTTTATAAAACCAAAAGCAGGGACATTGTTGAGATGGCAAAGGCACTTAACGAAAACTTCGGCGGAAAGGTGCCTGATAATATTGACGACCTTATTTCTCTGCCGGGTATAGGCAGAAAAACCGCCAACCTTGTTGTTGGGGATATTTACGGTAAGCCTGCGGTAGTAGTTGATACCCATTGTATCCGCATTACAAAAAGATTAGGACTTCATACACTTAAAGACCAGAAGAAAATTGAGTTTGAGCTTAGAAAGCTGTTGCCCCCGGAGGAAAGCAACGATTTTTGCCACAGATTGGTTCTTCACGGGAGAGCAGTATGTGACGCAAGAAAGCCGAAGTGCGAAGAATGTTGTATGAAAGACTTTTGCAGAAAGAAAATATAGCAACTTAAATTTAGAAAAAACAGAAGGAGGTAGCATTATGAGCAAAGTGTTTGTGTCAGGTCTTGTTAATATTGAAACAACTGTTAGGGTAAGGCAGTTCCCAATAGAATATTACCCTATTGACTATCCCTTTTTCGGAGTTAATTCTGCTGTATCAGGGGTAGGCTATAACCTTGCAAAGGCTTTTAAAACCCTTGGAGATTATGTTTCTCTTGCTTCAATGACAGGAAAAGACTTTGAAGGGGAAAAAATACTAAATGAACTTTCAATAATTGGGGTAGATACAAAATATGTAAAAGAAAATCTTAAGGCTACTCCCACCTCTGCAGTGCTTTATGATGAAAAGGGAAAACGTCAGATTTACTGTGATTTAAAGGATATTCAGGATACTTCCTACGGCTTTGCACAGGAGTTTGTTGAAAGCGATATTGTTGTAGCCTGCAATATTAACTTTAACCGAGATTTGCTTAAAAAGGCTAAAGAGCAGGGGAAGATTATAGCCACAGATGTTCACGTTCTGTCAGATATATATGATGAATACAACAAGGCTTTTCTTGAAACAGCAGATATAGTTTTCCTTAGCGATGAGGGAATTAAGGGGGATTACAAGGATTTTCTCAAGGCTATTTATAATGCATATCACAACAAAATTATTGTCCTTGGTATGGGAAGCAAGGGCGCAATGATGTTAATCGGCAACACTCTTTATGAGCTTTCGGCAGTAAAAGTTGATAATGTGGTTAATACCATAGGAGCCGGCGACAGCCTTTTCAGCGGATTTATCCACTACTATGCAAAGGGCTGTGAACCTTTGGAATGTCTTAGAAAAGCAGAAATTTTTGCTTCGGAAAAAATCAAGTCAAACGGCGGTGCCAAGGGTTTTGTAGAGGAAAGTGTTGTTGATAAGCTTTTTGAAACAACAGTTATAGATATTAAATATTATTAAAGCTGAAAGGAAAAATAATGAAAATATATCTTGCAAGTCCTTTTTTTAATGATGAGGAGCTAAAGAACGTAAAGACTGCCGAGGATATTTTAATGTCCAGAGGATTTGAGGTTTTCAGTCCTCGATTGAATGAAGTGAGAACTGATGAGAACACTCAGCAAGGCCTGTGGTCAAAGGAAACCTTTATGAACGACAAAAGGTTTATTGACTGGGCTGATGTGGTGGTAATGCTTTACTACGGTGGCTACAGCGACAGCGGTACTGCTTGGGAGTGCGGATATGCCTACGGCACAAATACTCCTGTTGTGGTTGTGCATTTGGGAGATAACTCAAACCTGATGGTTCACGAGGGTTGCCACACTAACATTACCTTAGATGAACTAAAGGACTATGATTTTGTTATGATGCCTGCAAAGGACTATAAAGGAAAAATGTTTTGATAAAATCTGAATATATTTGTTTTTATTTGGAATACTTTATGTAGTGATAACCTCTTACCAAAATAGTATTGGTAAAAAATACGAAAAAAGGTGAAACTACAATGGAATTAAAAGGTTCAAAGACTGAAAAAAACTTAGAGGCGGCTTTTGCCGGAGAGTCAATGGCTCGTAACAAATACGCATATTTTGCTTCAAAGGCTAAGGAGGACGGCTATGTCCAAATCGGCAAGCTTTTTGAAGAAACAGCCAACCAGGAGGAAGCCCACGCAAAAATATGGTTTAAGCTTCTCAGCGGAGGCATAGGAGCTACTGAGAATAATTTAACGGTAGCTGCCGAAGGCGAAAACTACGAGTGGGTTGATATGTACCCAACTTTTGCTAAGGAAGCCAGAGAAGAAGGCTTTGACAATATTGCAAGGCTCTTCGAGAAGGTTGCCGATATTGAGAAATTTCACGAAAACAGATTTAAAAAGCTCCTTGAAAATGTTTCGGGAGGGCTTGTGTTCAGCAAAGATAAGGACGCTATTTGGCAATGCAGTAACTGCGGTCACATTTGTATTGGCAAGGAAGCCCCAAAGGTGTGTCCTGTATGTTCATACCCGCAGGCATACTTTCAAATAAGAGCAGATAATTATTAATACAATAGCAGAACAAAATAAAAGGGTCGGACAGATAGATAAACAAACTATTCTGTCCGACCGAATTTTTTAATTTTCTAATTGTAAGTTAAATTTAATTATCCCTTAAACTTATAGTCCTTACCCGGAAATACTGCGTTTAGGATAATACCTGCAATTGAAGCAACTGCAAGAGGTGAAAGTGTAATTGTGCAAGCTGCAATTGAGAAGCTTACTGTGTCAGCTCCTAAGCCTAATGCACATACAACGATTACAGCGGCAATAATAAGGTTTCTGCTCTTTGTGAAATCTACCTTAGCGTCAACTACGTTTCTTACACCGATAGCAGAAATCATACCGTAAAGTACAAAGCTGATACCGCCGATTAATGAGCTTGGAAGTGAGCCGATTAATACAGAAACGATTGGGAAGAAAGATACAACGGCAGCACAGCAAGCTGCAATACGGATTACCTTTGGATCGTAAACCTTTGTAAGAGCAAGCACGCCTGTGTTTTCGCCGTATGTTGTGTTAGCAGGACCGCCGAATAATGAAGCTAATGATGTTGCAAGACCGTCACCTGTAAGTGTTCTGTGGAGGCCCGGATCTTCAATATAGTTTTTGCCTGTTGTTGAGCCGATAGCACAAATGTCGCCGATATGCTCCATCATTGTTGCAATAGCAATTGGAACAATGGCAACGATTGATGTAATGATTAATGAAACATTACTGAAATCAACACCGCCGAATACTGTCTGTTCCCACTTAACAGGGATACCGATAAGTCCCTCAGGACCAAATATGTCACCCTTTCCAATATTAGCAAAAATATTGTTAAGCTGAGTAAAGTCAAAGATTGGTGCGTAAACTCCTGCTTCATCAACACCGCCGGCAAAGAGCCAAGGCATATTCTGAATTAAGTCAGGAT
>CAMFZJ010000067.1 GCA_946004305.1 uncultured Clostridia bacterium
CAGGTTGTAACTTCAATTTCTAAGATTGCACACGTTGCAGCTAAGGGCGGCAAGTACGGCAACCCAACAAAGATAACTGTTAAGAAGATTAAGCCAATCAAGAAGGGTAAGAAGGCTACAATTAAAGCTACAGTTAAGAACAGCAAGAAGAATGTTAAGACTCACGTTAAACTGCGTTACGAGTCAACTAACACCAAGATTGCTACAGTAACATCAAAGGGCAAGATTACCGCTAAGAAGAAGGGCACATGCTACGTTTATGTATATGCTCAAAACGGTGCATCCAAGAAAGTCAAGGTTACTGTTAAATAAGTAAATCTTTAGATTAACGGTTTTTAGCTAATAATATTCGTAAATACAGAAGCAAGGCGTGAAATAAAACTTCACACCTTGCTTTTTCATATAATTGAGATAAGCATTAGCAGTATTATTTTGTTATTCTGCTTTCAGCTGATTTTTCAAGATATTTGCAAATAGAAGCCCTTGTTTGCGTTGATGAATAATTACGGCATACTGTAGGTACAATAGAGCCAAGCTCGTACTGTCTTGCTTTTGTGTACAATGCTCCTGCAAAATACTCCTCTGAAAGCTCCTTAGGTTTAAGACTGTCAAACTTATTGGGCATACGAAAATAGTAACTGTCATATACAAGCCCCGGTACACATACTGTCGGCGTAGCCCCTGACAGTACTATACAGTTGCCTGACAAGGGCAAAAGTTCAGTAATTTGCAACGGAGCTATTACAAGGTCACAATCCATTAGCTGAATACGGTTACTGCTGATTTGTACAGTTGCCCCTGTTTCATCAGTAATTCTTCGGGTTTCATTATGAAAAGCAGTAAGATTATCAGACACTACAACAACATTTGAGCTATACTTTAACAAACCGCCCAGTATTTCCGTACATTCACCCTTTGGATCAAAAAAGCCTGTTTTGATAAGGTCAGCCCTTTCTCCAAGCTTCGACAGCACATAAATACCAAAATTTGCAGAAAGCCTGATTTTGAACTCTTTATTATCAAACCGCTTAAAGCCAAGCTCTGCCGGCAGTATTATATCTTCACTGCACAGCAGGTGATTACGCTGAGAACCTATAATTGAGTCCAGCTTAAACCAGTCAATTTTGCCGGTGCGGTTAATATATGTAATATGTCTTAGAGCAACACCTCTGGCACTTTTTACTTGGGTTTTTACAGAATTTCCCCTAATTTTATTAAAAATATTCTTATACCAGTTTTCTTTTGGTAAAGATTCAATAGTTAAAGCAGTAAGCATAAAATAACCCCCACATATTTACTCATAGTAATATATGCGGAGGTTTTAATTTTTATTTATGTTTATTTTAGCTTTGAAATTAATATTCGCTCATTGGATTATAAACCGCGCCGTTTAGTCTTGTTTCAAAGTGGAGGTGTGCGCCTGTTGACCAGCCTGTAGAGCCTACATAGCCTATAGTCTGACCTTTGCTTACGGAAGCGCCTGTCGATACAGAAGCAGAGGAAAGGTGACCGTAAAGTGTTGTCTTGCCACCTGCATGAGAAATAAGTACATAGTTACCGTATCCGCCGCCGCAACCGCAGGAGCCGGACTTTCCCCAGTTGTGAGAACAGCTGTTATTTGAAGAAATTACGGTACCGCTTGAAGCCGCCACAACTGTTGCTCCCATAATACCGCCGCCTGTAATATCAATACCCTTATGGCTATAGCCTCGGTTTTCATTAAACGGTGAAATTACATAATAGAAACCGGGAGTTGGCCATGTAAAGCCTGATGGTGAAACATTAATATTGCCGGGCGGAGTCGGTGTGCCTCCGTTATTCGGTGTGTTATTATTACTGTTATTTTTTGCAGCCGCTGCTGCCTCCAGCTTTTTGTAGTAAGCTGACAACTGACCTTGAACTTCCTTTTCCTGTGCATCAAATTTATTTATCATTGATTCAGCGTCATTTTTGTCATCATAAAGAGATGCAAGAATTTCCTTATTTTTGTCCAATAAGGTTGAAAGTTTGTTCTGCTTCTTTTGAAGAACGGACTGAGCATCCTCCTGTTCCTTGCGCTGAACTACAAGCACAGCCTTTTCATCAGCAACAGAATCAAGCTCTGTTTTAATTTCGCTTATAAGCTTTTGGTCATAGTCTGACAAGGTTTCTACAAGCTCATATTTATCAAGAAAATCTGAGAAATCCTTTGCGCCTAAGATAATATCAAGGTCTGAGGTATCTCCTGCCATATAAATTTCACGAATACGAAGCTTAAGAGCGTCCATCTGTTTCTTGATTTTTTTCTTAGCCTTATTGATTACAGCCTGTTTCTCTGCAATACTTTTGTTAAGCTCAGAAATCTGCTGATGATATGTACTGATTTCTTTGGAAAGAACTCCAATCTGATTAACTAAAGTTTTGCTGTAAGCCTCTTTGCTTTCAATATCGGACTGAGTTTTATCAAGCTGTTCCTGATATTTTTTCTCTTTTTCCTGCAATTCGCTAATCTGCTTTTTGTAGTTGTCTGCTGTGGTGTCTGCAGATGTCAAAACCATAGACATGGGAGCACACAGCATAATCGCAACAAGTATTGCTGATAATACTTTCTTCATATAACCTCTCCTTTATCAGCCAAATAGAATTTACCAACCTAAAATCTCGTTTCCTTCTTTTTTTAGATATTTACGAATAGAAATAAAGCCTGAAAGTGCGCCTACAAGGACACCGGCCAATGTGAATATTCCTGCTGTGTACCAAGCAACTTTAGAGAATGGAATAGCAGGGAATCTGATAATGTGGACAATAATCTCTACAATTCCGTCATAGAGAAACAGCATAGCTACAGTTGAAAGGATAGCTGCAATAAGACCTATTACAATGCCTTCAACAATAAAAGGAATACGCACAAAAGCGTTTGTAGCGCCGACTGACTTCATTATGCTGATTTCAAAACGGCGTGTATGCATTGTTGCCCGGATAGTATTAGAAATAATAAACAAAGAAATAATACCCAAAACAAACACAATAGCTACGCTTAATATCCGCACCAAATCATTTATTGAGGTTAGCTTTTTAGCAGTTTCAGAATGACTTGATACCTTATTTACACCTTTAATTGCCGTTATCTCTTTAACTGTGCTGTCATATTTGGACAAGTCTTCCATAGTGATTTTATATGCGTCAGGAAGTGGATTTTCGTTTTTCATATTTTCAAAAACTTCTTTTCCAAGCTTATCCTTATATCTTTCAAATGCCTCTTCTTTTGAATAGAACTTAGCCTCTGTTACATTTTCAACTTTCTCAATATCTCTGCCTATATATACTGCCTCAACATTTGAAACATTGTCGTCAAGATAGACAGTGGTTTCGTTTTTACCGCCTACGGATTCCACAATATTTGCAACATTCATAGAAAACAATACGGCGCTTCCTGTCAGCACAAGGCAGGAAATAAGGACACAGACGGAAGCAACACTCATAAGACGGTTATTCCATACGTTTTTAATGCCCTCTTTAATAAGATAACCAAAACCGCTTAAACGCATTACTCACCCTCCTCCAAAGCTTCTCCTGACTGTTCAGACTCCTGAAACTCATCATTTATAAAGCTGAAGTCCTCGTCAGTATATTCAATTTCATCATCCTCATCAATGATATTCTTTGTATCGCTTACAACCTTACCTTTATCGATAACCACTACACGTTTGTTGAAATGACGAACCAAATCATGCTCATGGGTTACAACAAGGATTGTAGTTCCCTGCTCATTAATTTTTGACAAAAGCTCTATAATTTCAAAGCTCATTTCAGGGTCGATATTACCTGTAGGCTCGTCCGCAATAATAATTGCAGGGTTGTTTACCAAGGCACGAGCCAAGCTTACTCTCTGCTGTTCACCGCCGGAAAGCTCGCTTGGATAGCTTTTAGCCTTGTGTGTAAGTCCTACCAGGTCGAGAATATAGGGTACTCTTGATTTTACCGCAGAAGGACGTGTACCGATTGCACGCATTGCAAAAGCCACGTTATCATATACTGTCATTTTATTGATCAATCGGAAATCCTGAAATACTATACCCATACTACGGCGGAGATAGGGAACCTTACGGCGCTTCATTGTAGAAACATTCTGACCGTTTACGATAATAGTACCTCTTGATGGAGTTTCCTCGTGCATTATCATTTTTAAAAATGTACTTTTACCTGCACCGGAGGCACCAACAATAAACACAAATTCACCTTTTTCAATAGTGATGCTTGTGTTATTTAGAGCGTTAGTACCGGAAGGATAGGTTTTTGATACATTACGAAATTCAATTATCTTATCCATATTTCACCTTTAACTTCAAATAGAAACTGCCCGATATAGTGGTCGGGCAGTTTGAAAACTACGGAACAGCTACCGCCCGCTATTAATATTTGGTTGGATTAGCTGATAAATATTTTTTAACCATTAATGCTACCTTAAACACGATAGCATCTTCAAATTCACGAAGGTCAAGACCTGTAAGCTTTTTAATTTTTTCAAGGCGGTACACCAAAGTGTTACGGTGTACGAAAAGCTTACGGGAGGTTTCGGAAACATTCAGATTATTTTCAAAGAACTTCTGAATTGTAAAGAGAGTTTCCTGATCCAGAGTTTCAATAGAGCCACGCTTGAATACTTCATTTAGGAACATATCACAGAGTGTTGTAGGAAGCTGATAAATCAAACGTGCAATACCAAGGTTGTCATAGCTTATAATATTGCGCTCTGTATCAAACACCTTACCTACCTCTAAAGCAACCTGAGCTTCCTTAAAGGAACGGGCAAGATCTTTAATGCCTGTAACAGAAGTACCGATACCAACCACACAATGGGTATAAAACTCTGATGAAAGGGTATCTACAATTGAAGAAGCAAGCTTTTCAAGGTCTTTGCTGTCTGTTGATTCGTTAATTTCCTTAACAAGGGTAATCTCAGTTTCGTTAATGTTAATAACAAAATCCTTTGACTTGTCAGGAAACAAATTCTGAATTATATCAATTGCAGAAACATCGGTTTTTGATGTAATCTTAATAAGCAAACAAGCTCGTGTAACGTCTGAGTTAAAGTGAAGCTCTCTTGCCTTAAGATAAATATCACCGGGCAGGATGTTATCCATAATTACGTTCTTAATAAAGTTAGAACGGTCATATTTTTCGTCATAGTACTGCTTGATACTTGCAAGAGAAACAGCTAAAAGCTGAACATATCTCTGTGCGTAATCATCATTACCCTGAACAAAAACCGTGTACTCGGGCTTTGAGTTATTTCCAAAAGACTTATATGTATCGCCGTTGATAACAAAAGGAACAGTTGAAATCAAAGTTTCTGTGTTAATGTTTTCATTAACCTCTCCGATTCTCCCAAGCTCAGAGCAAGCAATAATAACCGAAGTTTCATCAATAACGCCTATTGTTCTGTCAATAGCGTCCTTCATCTGGTGAATAATTCCCTGAAATAATCTGTTTGACATATGTATTCCTCAATTCTGCTTATATTTTATCAGCAAAAATATTAATCATAGAATAAAAAGCATATAACCATATATTAATTTTACACAAAAACGATTTAAAAATCAACCTTTATCACAAAAATAATTGAAATTTTTTATAGAATTTGCCGAAAAGTGGAAAAAGTTGCACAAAAATAATAATAACACCTGCAAATAATCCAAAACTAATTTTTTAAATCACTTCGCAAAAGAGTTTTTAAGAAGAAAATACAATATGTATAAAAGACTTCTCTAAAAAAGCAGAAGTCTTACACATAATTATTCACCCTTTGTTAAAATAGTTTTCAACTGATTTTACCGCATTTGCTCCGTCTGATACAGCTGTGGAAATCTGTCGTAGGGGCTTTGTGCGTATGTCACCGGCTGCAAAAAATCCCTCAGAAGATGTTTCACAGCTTTCATCAGCTATAATATAGCCTTGTTCATCAAGGTCGGCTATACCCTGAGCAAGCTTTGTTTCTCCTTTTACGCCAACTGCTATGAACACTCCGCTTACTTCAAGGCTTTCGCCGGTATCAAGTAAAAGCTTTTCAACCTTACCGTCCCCTATTATTTCCTTAACATTTGAATTTGGCACAAAGGTTATTTTATCATTTGCAAAGACCTTATTTTGCAAATACTTCGCCCCACGCAGTTCATCTCTGCGGTGTACAAGATACACCTTTTCACAGATATTAGCAAGATATAAAGCGTCCTCGCAGGCTACGTCACCACCGCCGACAACAGCAACGGCTTTGTTTCTGAAAAAGTTTCCGTCACAGGTTGCACAATAGCTTACACCCTTGCCTGCAAGCTCAGCTTCTCCCTTAACATTTAGATGACGTCTTACCACACCTGTTGCCAAAATTACAGACTTTGCTTCATAGCTGTTGCTGTAGCACTTTACAGTATAGCTTCCGTCAGCTTTTGTAATCTCCATAACTTCGTCATTCACAAATTTTGCACCGGATTTTTCTGCGTGTTTACGAAAAGCCTCTGCCATCTCAAATCCGCCTATACTGTCAAATCCCAGATAATTATTTACCTCATCAGTATTTAGAATCTGTCCTCCGGACATTGGGTATTTTTCAATAATCAAAAAATCCATACAAGCGTTCGATGCGTAAACTGCCGCAGACAGTCCTGCCGGACCGCTGCCTATTATAATCAAGTCCTTCAATCTGCATACCTCAACAGCATTTCTCTAAGCTCATTTTCTGACTTAAAGCCAACGGATTTATCAACAAGCTCTCCGTCTTTGAAAATAAGCAAGGTTGGAATACTCATAATTCCGTACTGTGATGCAAGGTCGTTTTCTTCGTCAACATTCACCTTATAAAAATCAAACTTATCAGGCATTTCCTGACTTAGCTTTTCAACTACAGGAGCCAACATTCTGCAAGGCCCGCACCAGCTTGCCCAAAAATCTACCAACACCGGTTTTT
>CAMFZJ010000068.1 GCA_946004305.1 uncultured Clostridia bacterium
ACAAGGAGTATCGTCGGCAGCGTCAGATGTGTATAAGAGACAGGTATTATATTTACTGTTGTTTCCTTGTTAATTATCATAGTAATAGCTATAGCTTATTTCAGAAATGCAAATATTAACTATAGAATCGGAAAAGGAATGTTTGAAAACAGCGACAACAACCTTGATGAAGCAAAGGAGCTGTCAGATAAAGAATACTACGATGGGAACAAAGGTTTATTCAAGTTATATATTCACCGGATAATTATGTATATTAAAGTAAATATTGTTAATAATATTACCGTTCCTAATCGGAACGGTAATATTTTTATAAAGGTGATTAATATGAAAAGATTTTTAGCAGTAGCAGCTCTTTCCTTAATGATGTTGCTTGCTTTTACAAGCTGTAACGGTAATGATAATATGATTGATGAAACTTTTATGTCGTCCGATACTGATAACAACACTTCCGACACTAACGATTTAATAATCGACAATAATAACAGCGGAGAAGTAACAGATGATGATGGGATCATCGATGACAATGATAAACAGGACAACAGTATTGATAATAATTCGGAAAGCACAAATAATAACAATAACTCAAATAATACTACAAATTCAGATAATACAACTGAAAGCACAAATAATTACTAAACCTAAAACGGCAAGAAAATAACTTGCCGTTTTACACTACCTTTTCAAGTTCTCTTTTAAGCCTTTTAATTATTCTTTTTTCCAGCCTGGAAATATAGGATTGAGATATTCCTAAATAATCAGCAACTTCTTTTTGTGTATGTTCTTTTTTGCCGTTTAACCCAAATCTCAGTTCCATAATAAGAGATTCACGCTGATTTAGCTTTGATACCGCCTCCAGTAAAAGATTACATTCCAGTGTGTTTTCAATATCTCTGTTTATTATATCAGGGTCGGAGCCTAATACATCACACAGCAAGAGTTCATTTCCGTCCCAGTCAGTATTTAACGGTTCATCAATTGAAACTTCATTTTTCAGTTGACTGCTTTTCCTTAAAAACATAAGAATTTCGTTTTCAATACATCTGGAAGCATAGGTTGCAAGCTTGATGTTTTTGTCAGGATTAAAAGTATTTACTGCTTTGATAAGTCCTATAGTGCCAATAGATATCAAGTCTTCAATATTAGCACCGGCTGTTTCAAACTTCTTAGATATATAAACTACAAGTCTTAAATTATGTACGATTAGCTTTTCCTTGTAACTGTCGTCCCCGTTTTTTATATGTTCAATAATAATTATTTCTTCTTCTTTATTTAGTGGGGGAGGCAAAGTTTCGCTTCCGTTAATGTAGAAAACTTCATTATCTGACACAAATAAACTAATTAACAATTTTTTAAGTTTAGTAAAACTCATAAATATTATCCTTTCAGTAAGTTTTCGGGTATAAGCCCTTTAATTTCAGTATTAAGAAGATTTTTACAGATTCCTATATATATTTCCTTTTCCTGAATAATGTCATCAATTTCAACTTTGTCAGGTCTAAATCCATAAATAATTCCTTTACCTCCAAGACTGTTAAAGGGAATTACTCTTTTGATGTTGTCGGCTATTTTTAAATTTTTTAACATAACTTCCTCAATTATTATTACCTCACTTCCCGAAAAGGGTTCTTTAACATTACATCCGCTGTCATACTTGCAATCCACCTGGACTTCTGAGTCACCGTAATAAATTTTAACCTTATGTATTTGTGAAGACCTAGTTGTATTTGAAAACAGTTTTCTGTATATAAATAGGATAAAGTAAACTAAAAGGGTTAAAATAATTAACAGGGCAGGGGAAATGTTAAAATATACGGTATCATTTATTATTTCCATACCCATTGGCTGTATTGTTAAATAAAAGAAGATTAAAGCCCCGTTTAAGAGAAAACTGAGAATAAACAATGTGGATACTTCTTTAATAAATATTTTTTTGTTTTTATAGCCAAATGTAATAAGAACTAATAATACTGCTGAAAAAACTTTTGTCACTAAACTTATCACAAAATTTATCTCAGGCAGTAATGCTGTTAGACTTAATGCACCTCCGCAAACACATCCTAAAATAAGCCTAATGTAATTTAGATTTAATTTTAGAATCCTTTTTAAGCAAAGCAGCAATAAATAATCCTCAAACATATTAGTAAAGATAAGTACATCAATATATACAACCTGCAAAACAATGCTCCTTTCACAAATATTATTACATTATTTTGCAGTAAACTATGTCAAAAGCAGGGAGAGCTTATTGTTGATTAGTGTAATTTTTGGAATGTTTTTAGGAATAATAATTGGTGTAGGATTTATGACACTATATAATTATTTTAGCTAGGATGGGATAATATGTCTGAAAACAAAAAATTAAAAAGAGATTTGGAAAAACTGAGAAACGATGCAGAAAATTTGACAAAAAATGCACAGGAAAATGCAGTAGAATATATTAACAGTATAGCTGATAAAATGCAGAAATTTACCGCTGAAAAAATCGAAATAGCAGAAGAAAAAGCGATAAATCTTATAAACGACAGCAAAACCGATAAAAAAGAAAAATCCCCATCCATAAAATAGGATGGGGAAAAGTAATAGAATTTACATAGTAATGTTTCTTTTTCCTAAAAATAAAATTGCTAACATTCCGGAACCAACGTGAGTACCGATTACAGGTCCGATATCACAAATCATTGTATCCTTAACCAAGGGTTTAACTCTCTTCTCAAGCTCTTTTGCACCTTCAATATTATCAGCGTGACCTATCAAGATAGTCTGATTCTTATAATCTTCACCATCACGTTGCATTTTCTTAATTAATGCGTCATAAACACCGTTAGCACCTCTGATTTTACCGACATTAATAAGTTTTCCTTCCTCATCAACGCTTATAACAGGCTTAATTTGTAAAGCCTTAGCAAAAGTTGCTGTAACAGAAGAGATTCTTCCCCCGCGTTTCAGCTGGTCAATGTCATCTACTACAAACCAGTGACAGCAGCTCATTTTCATATTTTCAGCAAAAAGTGTAAGTGTTTCAAGATTTGGTTTATCGTTTTTATACTTTAATCCAACATAATACATTAATAATCCCTGACCAACAGAAGCACAAAGAGAATCAACTACATTGATTTTTCTGTCAGGGTACTTATCCATAAGCTCTTTAGAAGCAGTTACTGCCCGTTCGTATGTACCGCTTAAACCGGAAGTAAAGCAAACATATAATATATCTTTACCCTTTTTTAAATGTGGCTCAAAATAATCGATAAAGTTTGCCGTATTAATCTGAACAGTTTTTGAATCAATACCTGACTTAAGATCTGAGTAAAACTTTTCAAGACTCATTTCCCTTGCATCAAGGTAATGTAAATAGCTCTTATCATTCATAACAAATTCCATAGGAAGTACTTCAAATCCACAATCCTTTGCAAAAGAATCGGGCAAATCGCAGTTAGCGTCAGTTATTAAAACATAGTTTTCTGTAGAACTCATAATCAGAATCTCCTTGTAATATTATGCAAATTTTAACATATAAATTATAATAAATATATAAGTAAAAGTCAATAAAGGGAGATTCTAATGAATTGCAGATTAGTTGAACTTAGACATAAAGAGGTCATTAATAGTAAGAACGGATGCAGAATTGGTTATGTTGATGATTTGGAAATTGATACTTGCAGTGCTATGATTCGTTCAATAGTGATATTTGGTGGGTTTAAATTTCTTGGATTATTCGGGCGTAGAAATGATTGTATTATTCCATGGAAAAATATTGAACTCATTGGACAAGATACTATACTTGTAAATACTACATTCAGCAATGACAAAAAACATAACAGAAAAATGCAATTTTTCAAAAAATTTTAAAAATCCCAAAATTCGTACCGTTGTTTAAATTATATAAATATCCCTTAATCAATTTATGCAATTTGCTAATTTTATAATTCTAATTTAGAAAAAGAATTACAAAATGTAATTGTTGTAACCTTTTTAGACCCTATCAAAACTTGATTTTTTATATATTTGTGCTAGAATACACGTGAAATTGTGTGAACGCCAAAATAATAACGACTAAAGATAATGCGCACAGCGCAGACTCAATAGGAGGATAAAGATTTTGAGAAGTTCAAATTGTAAGCATTACGCAAAAAAGGAAAAGACAAATAAGAAATATGCAAAGGGAGCTTCAATAGCTTGTGCTATTGTAATTGCTTTTTCAGCGATTGTCATTCCCGGAACAACAATTATACAAAATGTTGAAGCTGTTACCAGCGTAAAGAATACTGCATTCAGTATTGGCGGTACAGAAACATTTTCAGATATAATTGTAGATTCCTGTAATGCAAAAAGTGATTTAGAGGAAAAAGCCGAAAAGAAAGAAGAGTCGGCTAAGAAAAAGTCTGAAAAGAAGGCTATGCCTAAGAAAAAGGCTACAGAAGTTCAGCCTGTACAGGCTACTGAAACTCCTACAGTTGCAGAAACTACTGCAACTACCGAAGCACAAACTGAAGCTCCTACAGAAGCTCCTGTAACTATGGCTGTTACAAAAAGCAAGGGGCTTTTAACTGTTGTTTCTGCTGATGCCGCATATCATCCACAGCATGTAACAATAAGCGGTGAAGAGAGGGATAAGCTTGAACGCCTTGTAATGGGTGAGGCAGGTTCTCTGGGATATAACGGTTGCGCTTTAGTTGCACAGGCTATAAGAGATAGTATGGTTTTAAGCGGAACAACATCTGTTGATGCAATTATTAATGAGTATCAATATACCGCTTCCCTTAAAATGAAGCCTAACTCAGCTGTAAAGAAGGCTGTATCTTTCATTTTTGATGAAGACGGTTATGCTGTACAGCACAGGATCTTATATTTCTACGCAGCAAACGTAGTAAAAAATGCTTGGCATGAAAGTCAAAATTTCATAATTTCATACGGCAATGTAAGATTCTTTGACAAATGGTAATAATAGCTATTAAAAAATCAAGTATTTAGTAAATAAGTACTTGATTTTTTTTTGCTTTGTGGTATAATATTAAGGCATTTCGCACGCATGTGCTTGTCGGAGTGGTGTTACAGGAGGGATACAACCTGTAAATTTATTCGGCAAAATCAAAAGCACAGCGGAGGTTTTAACCTAAGGAGGAAATAATTATGGCAGTAGTATCCATGAAACAGCTTCTTGAAGCCGGTGTACATTTTGGTCACCAGACAAGAAGATGGAACCCTAAAATGGCTGAGTACATTTTTACAGAGCGTAACGGTATTTACATTATCGACTTACAGAAGACTGTAAAAAAACTTGACGAGGCTTACAACTTTATTAAGGAAGTATCAATGGAAGGTAAATGTGTTCTTTTCGTTGGTACAAAGAAACAGGCTCAGGATTCTGTTAAAGAAGAAGCTGAGCGTGCAGGAGCTTATTTTGTAAATGCAAGATGGCTTGGCGGTATGCTTACAAACTTTACAACAATTCGCAAGAGAATTGCTCGTTTAAAGCAGCTCCGTACAATGCAGGAAGACGGCACATTTGATCTTCTTCCAAAGAAAGAAGTAATTAAGCTTAACCTTGAAATTGAAAAGCTTGAAAAATTTATGGGCGGTATCAAAGATATGCCTGAGATGCCCGGTGCTATGTTCGTTGTTGATCCACGCAAGGAAAAGATTGCTGTATCAGAAGCAAAGAAACTCGGTATCCCTGTTGTAGCTATTGTAGATACAAACTGTGACCCTGACGATGTTGATTATGTAATTCCAGGTAATGATGACGCTATCCGTGCAGTAAAGCTTATTGCCGGCGCAATGGCTGATGCTATTATCGAAGGCAGAGAGGGCCAGATGGGCGCTGCTGCAAGAGATGCAGAAGCTGACGAAGCAGAGGAAGCAACAGAGGAATAATTATATACAGTATTTATCGAAAGGATTGAAATATAATGAATTTTTCAGCTCAGGATGTTAAAGCATTAAGAGAAAAAACCGGCTGCGGTATGATGGATTGTAAAAAAGCCCTTGTAGATGCAGATGGTAATATGGATAAAGCGGTTGACCTTCTTCGTGAGCAGGGTCTTGCAAAACAGCAGAAAAAGGCTTCCAGAATTGCAGCAGAAGGTGTTGCGTTTGCTACAACAACTGATGACAACAAGTCAGGTGTTGTAGTTGAAGTAAACGCTGAAACAGACTTTGTTGCTAAGAACGCTGACTTTATGGCATTTGTTGAAACAGTAGCTAAGACTATTCTAGAAAACAGTCCTGCTGATGTTGACGCACTTATGGCAGTTAAGGCTGTTGGTACAGATATGACAGTAGAGGAACTTCTCCGTGAGAAAGTTCTTGTAATCGGCGAAAACATTAAGATTCGTCGTTTCCAGAAGTTTGACGGTGCTTGTGTATCTTATGTACACGCAGGCGGTAAGATTGGTGTTTTAGTAAACTTTGACACTGATGTTGCTGATAAAGACGAGTTTGTAACTTGCGGTAAAGACGTTGCTATGCAGATTGCTGCCCTCGGTACACTTTACCTTGACCGTAACGATGTACCTGCTGAGGTTATTGAACACGAGAAAGAGGTAATGAGAACTCAGGTTATCAATGAAGGCAAACCTGAAGCTATTGCTGACAAAATTGTTATGGGTAAGATTAAAAAGTACTATAAGGAAAACTGCCTTGTAGATCAGGAATTTGTTAAGGATAACAAGATGACTGTTAAGCAGTATGTTGATTCTGTTGCTAAGTCAATTGGTGGCACAATTACAATCAAAGAATTCGTACGTTTTGAAAAGGGCGAAGGCCTTGAAAAGCGTCAGGATGACTTTGCTGCTGAAGTTGCCAGCATGGTTTAATTTTCAAAAATTCGGACAGGCTTATGCCTGTCCTTTTTTTACTTTATAGGAAATTCTTCGAAGATGGTCGGGCAAAAAAGGTTTGGAAATATCAGCCTTTCTTCTCGAAATGGGTGTCGA
>CAMFZJ010000069.1 GCA_946004305.1 uncultured Clostridia bacterium
GAGATTCCTCTACGTCTCGTGGGCTCGGAGATGTGTATAAGAGACAGCAAGTTAAAATATTTCTATTTATATTGAATGGAGGAACAAAAATGGAAAAGAAAGAACAGATGTATGAAGGCAAAGCCAAAAAGGTTTTTGCTACTGACAATGAAGATTATTGCATAGTATCCTACAAGGATGACGCAACAGCTTTTAACGGTGAAAAGAAAGGTACAATTGTCGGAAAAGGTGTTGTAAACAACCGTATGAGCAATTTTATGTTCAAGCTTCTTGAAGCTAAAGGTGTTCCAACTGACTATGTGGAAGAATTAAATGACAGAGAAACTGTTCTTAAAAAAGTTGAGATTGTTCCTCTTGAGGTTATTATCCGTAATAAAGCAGCAGGCTCTTTCTCAAAAAGATTTGGTGTTCCCGAAGGAACAACACTCAAGTGTCCTACTTTAGAGTTCTGCTTAAAGGATGACGCCTTAGGCGATCCAATGATTAATGACAGCCAGATTTATGCTATCGGTGCTGCTACTAAGGAAGAAATTGCTACAATCTCTGAACTTGCATATAAAGTAAATGATGTAATGGTAGAGTTTTTCAAATCAGTAAATGTTGACCTTATAGACTTCAAGATTGAGTTTGGACGTTTTCACGGGGAGATTCTTCTTGCTGATGAAATTTCACCTGATACCTGTCGTTTCTGGGATATGGATACACAGGAAAAACTCGATAAAGACAGATTCCGCAGAGATATGGGTGGCGTAGAAGATGCTTACGCTGAAATGATGAAACGTGTAGGCCTTGCTTAATTTTTAGTTTATTTTACTTCGGACGGTGACACCCTTGAACATAACATTTGATAATTTGCCAAAGGAAGGACTTCACGAGGAATGTGGAGTTTTCGGAATATTCGGAAATGACAGTATCAGCCCTGCCTATGCTTGCTACAACGGACTTTTAGCACTACAGCACAGAGGACAGGAAAGCTGCGGTATAGCTGTATCCGATTGCGGTGTTATTAATTATCATAAAAATATGGGGCTTGTTTCCGAAGTTTTCAATAATTCTATACTGGACTCACTAAAGGGACAGATGGCTGTTTCTCATGTTCGCTATTCAACAGCAGGCGGCTCTGTGCTTGAAAACGCACAGCCGCTTGTTATGCGTTATGTTAAGGGTACTCTTGCCATAGCCCATAACGGTAATCTTACCAATGCAATGGAAATCCGCAAAGAGCTTGAGGAACGTGGCTCCATTTTTCAAACTACAATTGACTCTGAAGTAATCTGCTATATGATTGCGAGAGAAAGACTTAACTGCCATAGTGCTGAGGAAGCTGTAGCAAAGGTTGTCAATAAACTTGAAGGTGCATTTTCCCTTCTTGTAATGAGCCCTTCCAAGCTTATTGCTACAAGAGATAAACACGGCTTCAGACCTTTGTGTATGGGCAAAATCGGTGAAAGCATTGTCTTTGCCAGCGAGTCTGCTGCCCTTGATGCTTGCGGAGCGACTTTTATAAGAGATGTAGAGCCGGGAGAAATTATTGTAGTTGATAATAAAGGTGTTCACTCAACAAAGCCGGACAAGCCTTGTAATAAAGCTCTCTGTGTATTTGAATATATTTACTTTGCCCGTTCAGACAGCTACATTGACGGGGTAAGTGTTTACGAAGCCCGTAAGCAAGCCGGCAGAATACTTGCAAGAGAATTTCCCGTTGAAGCCGATATGGTTATAGGAGTACCGGAATCCGGAATTGACGCTGCTATCGGCTATAGCGAGGAGTCGGGAATACCTTACGAAAAGGGTATTGTAAAAAACGGCTATATAGGAAGAACCTTTATAAAGCCATCTCAAAGTGAAAGAATGAAATCTGTAAGGATTAAACTTAACCCTATATCAGGTAAAATAAAGGGTAAGAGGGTAGTGGTAATTGATGACAGTATTGTCAGAGGAACTACTGTTGACCGTATTACAAATATGCTAAGAGATGCAGGAGCAAAGGAAGTTCATATGCGTATTAGCTCACCGCCCTTTTTATGGCCTTGCTATTACGGAACTGATATTCCTTCACGTGGAGAGTTAATAGCAGTTAATCATACAATTGATGAAATCTGTAAGCTAAGCGGAGCAGATACCTTAGGCTATCTGCCGGCAGACTCACTAACAGAAATGCTTGGAAAAGATATAGGCTATTGTGATGCCTGTTTCTCAGGAAAATATCCTGCCCCAATAACTAAAAATGCCCTAAAAGGTAAAGAACGCGGGGGTATGAATTTTGAAAATAAATGTGCCTCAAAGGAGAAAGAATAATGGACAGAAATGTATATGAATCACCACTTTCAGCAAGATATTCAGGCAAGGAAATGAAGTATATATTTTCCCCTGATATGAAATTCCGCACTTGGAGAAAGCTTTGGATTGCGCTTGCCGAGGCAGAAATGGAGCTTGGACTTCCTGTAACTCAGGCTCAGATTGACCAGCTAAAGGAACATCAGGACGACATAAACTACGAAGTAGCCCAGGAGCGTGAAAAGCTTGTTCGTCACGATGTTATGAGCCACGTTTATGCCTATGGTCAGCAATGCCCTGATGCTAAGGGTATTATCCATTTAGGCGCAACCTCCTGCTATGTTGGTGATAATACAGACATAATCATTATGACAGAAGCATTAAAGCTTGTAAGAAATAAGCTTGTTCAGGTTATCCGTAACCTTTCAAAATTTGCTGATGAATATAAGGACCTGCCAACTCTTGGCTTTACTCATTTTCAGCCTGCACAGCCTACAACAGTTGGTAAGCGTGCAACACTTTGGATTCAGGACTTGCTTCTTGATTTGGAGGATGTTGAATATCAGCTTTCAAAAGCTAAGCTTTTAGGCTCTAAGGGTACTACCGGAACACAGGCAAGCTTCCTTGAACTCTTTGAGGGCGATCATGAAAAGTGTAAGGAGCTTGATAAGAAGATTGCTGAGAAAATGGGTTATAAGGGTTGCTTTGCAGTATCAGGACAGACCTATTCTCGTAAGGTTGACTCCCAATTCCTTAACGTACTTGCAGGTATTGCACAGAGTGCCTCAAAGTTTTCCAATGATATTAGACTTCTCCAACATCTTAAAGAAGTTGAAGAACCCTTTGAAAAGAATCAGATTGGTTCATCTGCAATGGCTTATAAGCGTAACCCAATGAGAAGCGAGCGTATCGGTTCACTTTCACGTTATGTAATGGTTGACGTGCTAAACGGATACTTCACATCAGCAACCCAGTGGTTTGAAAGAACACTTGACGATAGCGCAAACAAACGCTTAAGTGTTCCGGAAGCATTCTTGGCTGTTGACGGCATACTAAACCTTTATGCTAATGTAGCTGACGGACTTGTAGTATATCCAAAGGTTATTGAATCTCGTCTGAGAAAAGAACTTCCCTTTATGGCAACAGAAAACATTATGATGGACGCAGTAAAATATCGCGGTGCAGACCGTCAGGTTCTTCACGAAAAAATCAGACAGCACTCAATGGCAGCGTCAAAGGTGATCAAAGAAGAGGGCGGAGAAAATGACCTTCTTGAAAGAATTGCAAATGACGAGGCTTTTGGTGTAACACTTGAAGACCTTGAAAATATTTTACAGCCTGAAAAATATACAGGTCGTGCTAAGGAACAGACAATTGATTTTCTTGAGGAAGAGGTTAAGCCTGTTCTTGAAAAATATAAAGACTTAGAAACAGAAAAACCGGAAATTAACGTATAAACCGAGAGGGGTATTTATTATGGTAAAAGCAATCGTAGGTGCTAACTGGGGAGACGAAGGAAAGGGTAAAATCACAGACGTTCTTGCAAACGACAGTGATGTAGTAATTCGTTTTCAGGGCGGTGCAAATGCAGGACATACTATTATAAACGATTACGGTAAGTTTGCATTACATCAGCTTCCGTCAGGTGTATTCCACCAAAATATCACAAATGTAATCGGCAATGGCGTAGCATTCAGCGTTGAAAATTTTGTAAAGGAAATGAAAGAGCTTGAGGACAGAGGAGTTCCAAAGCCAAACGTACTTATTTCCGACAGAGCCCAGATTGTTATGCCTTACCATGTAGCCTTTGACTGCTACGAGGAAGAAAGACTGGGCAAAAACTCTTTCGGCTCAACAAAAAGCGGTATCGCACCGTTCTATGCTGATAAGTACAGCAAAATCGGTTTTCAGATTAATGAACTTTATGACGATGTTGACAGTCTAAAGGAAAAGATTGCCCACGCTGTAGAAATAAAAAATGCTACATTAAAGAACTTATACAACAAGCCTGAAATCACAGTTGAAGAAGTGTTTAATAAGCTTATGGAGTATAAAGAACAGCTTGCACCGTATGTAGGTGACTCTTTTGAATTTATCCATAAAGCCCTTGATGAAGGCAAGAATATTCTTTTGGAAGGACAGCTTGGTTCACTAAAGGATACAGACTTTGGTATTTATCCAATGGTTACTTCTTCAAATACAATTGCAGGCTACGGGGCAGTAGGCGCAGGTATTCCGCCATATGAAATTAAAGAAGTAGTAACTGTAGTAAAGGCATATTCAAGTGCAGTAGGTGCAGGTGAATTTGTATCGGAAATATTCGGCGAAGAGGCAGAAAAGCTCCGTAATCGTGGCGGTGACGGCGGTGAATACGGTGCAACAACCGGACGTCCGCGCCGTATGGGTTGGCTTGACCTGGTTGCTACACGTTACGGCTGTAAGGTACAGGGTGCAACAAGTGTTGCATTTACCGTAATAGATGCACTTGGTTACCTTGACGAAATTCCTGTTTGCGTAGGCTATGAGCTTGACGGAAAGGTTATTGATTACTTCCCAAGCACAACAAAGCTAAAGAGATGTAAGCCGGTTCTCAAGGTACTCAAAGGCTGGAAATGTGATGTTACAGGCATCAAAAAGTATGAAGACTTACCTAAGGAATGTAGAGAGTATATCGAATTTGCAGAAAAAGAAATCGGTGTACATATCAGTATGGTAAGTAACGGCCCTTCAAGAGAAGATATTATTTACAGATAAATTGAGGTGTTATTATGAGCACTGCAAAAGAAAAGATACTTGTTCTCGACTTTGGCGGACAGTATAACCAACTTATTGCTCGCAGAGTCCGTGACCATAGCGTTTACGCAGAGATTAAGCCATATACTGTAAGCATTGATGAAATCAAGAAAGAAAACTACAAGGGCATAATCTTTACAGGAGGTCCAAACTCCGTATATGATATGGAGTCCCCTCATTTTGATAAGGAAATTCTTGAGCTGGGAATCCCCGTACTTGGTATCTGCTATGGATGTCAGCTAATTTGTTGGATGGGTGACGGTACTGTAGAGAATGCAATAACAAGCGAGTACGGAAAAATTGAGATGACTGTTGATAAAGAAAACAGCCTGATTTTTAAAGATGTTCCAAAGAATAGCGTTGTGTGGATGAGCCATACAGACTATATCAGCAAAGTGCCGCAGGGCTTTGAAATTACAGCACACAGTAATGATTGCCCTTGTGCCGCAATGGAAAATGAAGAAAAAAGTATATATGCAGTACAGTTCCACCCTGAGGTAACCCATACTGAGTTTGGTAAAACTATACTTAAAAACTTCCTTTTTGAAGTATGTAAATGTGCCGGTGATTGGAAAATGGAGGGCTTTGTAGAAAATACTGTAGCAGCCCTAAAGGAAAAAATCGGTGATAAAAAAGTTGTTTTAGGACTTTCCGGAGGAGTAGATTCCTCAGTTGCAGCAGCTTTGTTAAGTAAGGCTGTAGGAAAACAGCTCACCTGCGTGTTTGTAGATCAGGGACTTATGCGTAAAGACGAGGGTGACTTTGTAGAGGAAACCTTTACTCGTTTGTTTGATATGAATTTCGTTCGTGTAAATTGCGGTGAGGAGTTTGTTTCTAAGCTTAAAGGTGTAACCGATCCTGAAGAAAAACGCAATATTATCGGTACAGAGTTCTTTAATGTTTTCTGGAATAAAATCAGAGAAGAATCAGAAGGCGGATTTTTTGCACAAGGTACAATTTATCCTGATTGTATCGAAAGCGGAAAAGGCGATGCCGATAAAATTAAAACTCACCATAATAAAGTTAAAATGCCTGATGATATTAAGTTTGATGATGTAATCGAACCGCTTTGTGATTTGTTTAAAGACGAAGTTCGCAAGGTTGGTGAACTTTTGGGTATTCCTAAAGAACTTGTATGGCGTCAGCCATTTCCGGGACCGGGACTTGGAGTTCGTATCATCGGCGAAATCACACAGGAAAAAATCAAAGTATTGCAAGATGCAGACGCAGTTTTCCGTGATGAAATTGCAAAAAGCGGAATAGAACAGGATTTGTCCCAGTTTTTTGCAGTATTGCCTGATGTTAAGACAGTAGGAGTTATGGGCGACCATAGAACCTACGACCATCTTATAGCAATCAGAGCAGTAACAACTGATGACTTTATGACAGCCGACTTTGCAAGAATACCATATGA
>CAMFZJ010000070.1 GCA_946004305.1 uncultured Clostridia bacterium
CCTACGACACTTCGGGTATGAACCGAATGCTCTAGCCAGCTGAGCTATTCCGCCATATTGCTGCTCGTAAAGTCAGCAGATGTTATTATAGTATAAAACAAATAATTTGTCAATAGAAAAATCAAAAAAAGAGCAAAGCTTTTTCTAAGGGTTTCTTTGCTCTTTTTGTTGTATTAATTATTCTGACCTTTATAGGTGTGTACTCTAAAGCCTTCCGACTTAAAGACAGGCTGCGCCGATAATACCTGCGTCATTTCCCAAAGTTGCCGCACAAATCTGAGTTTGCTTATCGTTGTGCTTTGTGATTCTTTCCTGCTCAACAATAGCTCTTACGGGAGCAAGGAGATTTTCACCCTGCTTGCTTACTCCTCCGCCGATGCAAAGTACATCAGGCTGGAAAATGTTTATAACATTTACAAGACCGCAAGCTAAGTAGCTTACATATTCATCAATTACAGCTTTACCTGTATAGTCGCCGGCAAGCATAGCGTCAAAAGGAGTTTTGCCGTTTACATTATTAATGTCGCCGTCTGCTAATTTAAGCATATATGAAAATTCTGCTTTTTCGTTTTTAATAGCGTCCTTTGTCATATTAATAAGTGCAGTTGCAGAAGCGTATGCTTCCCAACAGCCCTTACGTCCGCAGCCACATTCTTTGCCGTCCTTAACAATTACCATATGTCCAAGCTCAGCGCCGGCAAAGTTTGAACCGCTGTAGATTTTGCCGTCAATAATAATTCCGCCGCCAACACCTGTGCCCAGAGTAATACAAACTGCATTTTTACAGCCCTTTGCAGAGCCTGCCAAAAATTCTCCCAAGGCAGCAGCATTTGCATCGTTTTCAATCTTGATGAATTTATTAAGACGTTCCTGCATCATAGTGCGTACATCCCAGTTTTTAAAAAGCAGATTTGGGGATGTTTCGATAATACCGCTTACAGGATTAACTGCACCGGGCACACCGATTCCCACATATGCAATATCATCCATTTTCAGCTTTGCTTTTTTAACAGCTTTCTTTACAATTTCTGCCATACTGTCGCAAACGTCACTTTCGGGACGTGGGATAGCAGTTTTACATTCTGCTCTTGCAATGATGTTGAAATCCTTGTCAACAACACCTGCAACTATATTTGTACCGCCTAAATCGATACCAACTCTATAGTCATTATTAGAAGCCATAGTGTAGCCCTCCTTATTTATACAATAGTATTACAATAGTATTATACCATTTTATAGGCAAAAGTCTAGCATAGGAGTAACATTTTTGTAAAATTTTTTGTAAATCGTTTAAGGGTAAAAAAGAGCATAATACAGAAAAACAAAGAATAACAGAGATTGTGTATTGATAAATTAAAATTTTATCAAAAAACTGTTGACTTTGGCACATAAACGTAATATAATAAGCAAGACTTAAAAATAACCAAGGAGGATTTAGCTATGTCAACATTTATGGCTAAGAAAAGCGACATTGATCGCAAGTGGTTCGTAATTGATGCAGCAGGTAAGCCATTAGGCCGTGTTGCTGCTCAGGCTGCTACTCTTTTAAGAGGCAAGCACAAGGCTATTTACACACCTCATGTAGATTGCGGTGACCATGTAATTATCATTAACTGTAAGGATGCTGTTCTCACAGGTAACAAGCTTACTCAGAAAAAATGGCAGCGTCATACCGGCTATATCGGCCACTTAAAGGAAACACGTTACGATACTCTTATGGCTACTCGCCCAACAAAGGCTATGGAGCTTGCTGTTAAGGGTATGCTTCCATCAAACACTATCGGCAGAAGCGCTCTTCTCAGACTTCGTCTGTTTGAGGGTGCAGAGCACAACCATCAGGCTCAGAAGCCTGAGGCTGTAGAAGCATAAGAAGGAGGCAATTAATTATGTACGATAAGACACCTTATTTTTACGGAACAGGCAGAAGAAAATCTTCTGTTGCTCGTGTAAGACTTTATCAGGGTACCGGTAAAGTAACAATCAATGACAGAGATATTGACGATTATTTTGGTCTTGAAACTCTTAAGCTAATCGTTCGTCAGCCTCTGGCTCTTACAGATACACAGGAAAAGTTTGACGTAGTATGCCGTGTAAACGGCGGTGGCGTTACAGGCCAGGCCGGCGCAATCCGTCACGGTATTTCAAGAGCACTTCTTCAGTATGACAGCGAGGCTCTCCGTCCTGTACTTAAGAAAGCAGGCTTCCTCACTCGTGACCCACGTATGAAGGAAAGAAAGAAATACGGTCTCAAAGCTGCACGTCGTGCACCACAGTTCAGTAAGAGATAATTATTATATGTGTTATACGAAAACCTCCGATTTATTCGGAGGTTTTGTAATACTATACGTTAATAATTGTATGTGATTATGGTGTGGTTAAATATAATTACAGCTTTCTCTTATAACTAATTTACAGGGCAGTTCCATACGGACGTTTTCCTTATGCAATCCTTTTTTTCTGTCAATAAGCAGGCTTAGTACAAGGTGCGCCATTTCTTTTTTGGGGATATCAATGGTGGTAAGCATAGGGGAAGTGTTTTGAGCTTCATAAATATTGTCAATAGAAATTACAGAGGGTATATACCCTCTTTTTTTGTTGTGCTTAAGGGCTTTCAGCACACCTAATGCGGTGCAGTCATTTGCACAGAAGATTGCGCTTGGCCTGTTTTGTGAGGAGATAATTGTATTCATTACCTCATAGCCTTCGTCAGTTGTCTGATTGGTAGGATAAATGTTATTGTGATTCAGAGGGATTTTATGGTTCATAAGGGATTGGTAATATCCGATATATCTTGACTCATAGTTACAGTCCCCTATGTAGGCTATATTTGTATGGCCGAGAGAAATAAGATACTCAATAGCTTTTTCCGCAGCAGTTGCACCGTTACACACAACCTCGTCATACATATGGTCTGTAGGGTTTCTGTCAACACCGGCTATGGCGGTATATCTTTTTTTCAGCACAGGTATAAGCTCAACAGGACATTTACCTAAAACGATAAGTCCTGTGTTTTCCTTAGACTGCATATAGGCAAGCTTGTTGTTGCTTTTTTCTGCTATAAGCTTTTTAGAGGACTTAAACGGTACAAGAGGGTCGTCACCGTTGCCTTTTTCAACCAGTTCCATAAAGTCCATTGATTTTAACACATCGCCCAACAAACAGCCGTTTATTAACAGCTCCTCCTGTAAATTCTGAAAAAGCTCTTTAAAAAATAAATCCTTTTCAAGGGAGTTGTGCCTTGTAATATATACATCCACAACATAAGGCTTTTGGTTTACCGTTTTTCCTTTTCTCAAATCTCTTGCAAATGTGTTGGGAGTATATTCCAGCATTTTTGCAGTATCCCATATCTTTTGAGCAAGTGCAGGGTCGTTGCAAAGGTAGTTTGGATTATTTAAAACTCTTGAAACTGTAGCTACTGAAGTACCTGTTAATTCTGCGATTTTTTTCAATGACATATTACCACCACTATTGAAATCGTTTTCAAAAACACAGTATATTTATATACTTGATGATTTAATAATATCAAAATATTTCGGTAAAATCAAGTGAAAACCTTTTCAAATATTGCGGTTTGTTTTAAAAAATTACTATTTTATAATTAAAAGCAACAAAGGTTAATTTGAAACGAAGGGATGATAAATATGAAAAGAACCATTAAAAAACTAACAGCTTTAATTTTAATTGTAATCCTGGCCCTGAGCGTTACCGCTTGCTCAAACAGCGGTGAAAAAGCTAAGGAGATTCACATTGGGTATTTTAACAATGTAACTCACCCACAGGCTTTGCTTACAAAGGCGGAGGGTACGCTTGAGAAAAGCTTAGGCGATGATGTAAGCGTTAAGTGGACAGCATTTAATGCAGGCCCGGCAGAGCAGGAGGCATTGTTTGCAGGAGATATAGACATCGGATATATAGGACCTGTACCGGCAATCACAGCCAATTCAAAGTCCAATGGTGATGTGCAGATACTTTCAAGTGCAACACAGGGCGGTGCAATACTTGTAAAGCGACAGGGAGCAGATATTAACAGCGTAGAAGATTTAGCCGGTAAAACAGTAGCAATTCCTCAAATCGGTAACACCCAGCATTTGTGCCTTCTTAACCTTCTTAAGGAAAAGGGGCTAAAGCCTACAACTGAGGGCGGAGATGTAACCGTAAGCGCCGTTGCAAATGCTGATGTGGCAAACACAATGGAACGAGGAGATATTGACGCAGCATTAGTTCCGGAGCCTTGGGGCGCAACACTACTTGAAAAGGGTGCAGAGCTTGTTCTTGATTATGATGAAGTGTATTTAGAGGGTAATTATGACGTTGCCGTTGTTGTAGTAAGAAAAGAATTTATGGAAAACAACCCTGAGCTTGTTGAGAAGTTTTTAGAGGCTCACAATAGTGCAACAGAAAAAATCAACAATGATTTAGACAATTCCTTAAAAATCATCAACAAGGAGCTTTATGACGCCACAGGAAAATCCCTAAGCGAAAGCATTATTAAGGAAGCCTTTACAAGAATCAAAGTAAGTACGGAAATTAATAAAACCTCAATTTCAAATTTTGCCAAGATAAGCAAGGAACAGGAATTTATCAAGGATATTCCTACCGATGAAAATCTATATGCTAAGCAGTAAGGAACAGGAGTTTATATGTCTTTAGTTATCAACAACCTTAGTAAGCAGTATGACAACAGTAATGAATCAACCTTGAATAATATTAATCTTGAAATTAAAACAGGGGAATTTATTTGTATTGTTGGTGCCTCAGGCTGCGGAAAAACAACATTATTAAATCTTGTTGCAGGACTTGAAGCTCCTACAACGGGAGAGGTTACAGTTGACGGTGAGAAAGTTACAGGCCCCGGCGCAGACAGAACGGTTATGTTTCAGGAGCATGGCTTGTATCCATGGCTGAATGTAATTGAAAATGTAAAATTCCCCCTAAAGCTTGCAGGGGTTCCAAAGGAGGAGCAGGAGGAAAAAGCTAATTATTATTTGGATATGGTAGGGCTTTCGGACTACAAAACATACCCTATCCACCAAATTTCCGGAGGAATGAAGCAACGTACTGCTCTTGCAAGAGCCTTGACCATGGATTCCAAGGTTTTACTTATGGACGAGCCTTTTTCTGCTCTTGACAAACAGACCTCAAACCAGCTCAGAGAGGAATTGCAGAAAATATGGATAGAAACCCACAAAACGATTCTCTTTATAACCCATAGTGTTGAGGAGTCAGTTTACCTTGCAGACAGAGTAGTAGTATTGTCCCCGGAAAAGGGTTCGGTTGCAGATATTATCAACATAGATTTGGAACGTCCGAGATATGTGTATTCTCCGGAATTTGTTGAACTAAGACATCTTATTCTTGATAAGGTTAAGGGGGACAGAAAACTATGAGTATAATTATTTTTCTTGCTGTTCTGATTTTGGTATGGCAGGGCTTTTATACCGTAAGCGTTGACCTGCTTCACCTGTGTAAGTCCTATTCCGTTCCATCTCCCTTAGGTGTAGGAGAAAGGTTTGTTGAATTTTGCACAGACGGTTCACTTTTTTTATCAGTAGGCAACTCCCTTTTAAGAGGATTAATTGGCTTTTTCATTGCGGTATTAATCGGCGTAATAGTAGGATTGCTGATAAATCATTTTAAATATCTTAACAAAAATCTAAAGCCTTTGATACTGGGAATACAAACCTTGCCCAGTGTTTGTTGGGTGCCGTTTTCAATCCTTTGGTTCGGCTTATCTACTGAAGCAATACTATTTGTTGTAGTAATGGGCGCTGCATTCAGCGTTTCAATTTCTGTTGACAACGCAATAAAAAATATTCAGCCCATATATAAAAAGGCGGCTCTTACTATGGGAGCTACAAAAAAGCAGATGTATCTTCACGTGGTATTTCCCGCAGCCTTACCTGAATTGATTACAGGTCTTAAGCAGGGCTGGTCCTTTGCTTGGCGAGCTTTGATGGCAGGTGAGGTTATGACAACCTCTATCGGCTTAGGTCAGACATTGATTATGGGCAGAGATTTAGGCGATATCGATCAGGTTATGATGGTAATGATAATTATTGTATTAATCGGTATTTTGGTTGATAAGTGCATTTTCTCGGTAATAGAAAAACGAATACTGAAAAAGCGGGGACTTGCCTGATAACAAAAGGGAAATAAACAAACTATTTTGGAAAAATCGTCTTGATATATAAAAATCTCTATGGTATAATAAAACAAAAGAGGGAGCTTACAGCAGTAGGCTGAGAGGGAGCTGGTCTGCTCCGACCTTACCTGATTTGGATAATGCCAACGGAGGAACATATAACGAAAGTTACAGCTGTACCGGTTGGTGCAGCTGTTTTTTACTTTATAGGAAATTGCTCGAAAACGGTCGGGCAAAAATAGATTTGAAA
>CAMFZJ010000071.1 GCA_946004305.1 uncultured Clostridia bacterium
AGCCTGTGTTGTTGTCTGTGTAGGATCAACAGGTCCCTGAGCAGGAGCATAGGAAAGTGTAAGTGTACCGTCACTATTCTCAACAAGTGTGAATGTGAATGTACCAACAGGAACCATCATTTTCTCTGATGTTCCGTCTGCTGTCTTCTTTAATGTACCTGTTGTATCCTGACAGAACTCATCAAACATATACCAGGTAGTATTATCTGTTGTTTTAACACATACATAGCTGGTCTCTGTAAATGTTAATGTCTGTGTACCGTCTGCTGCAAATACGTTTGGTACGTTTGCGTAGTCACCGGCATCGCCTAGGTCTGCACCATTAATATAGCCAATTAAGCTATATTTGCTGTAGTCAGCTGCGGATGCGCTTATGCCGGACACTGCCATAACAGAGCAAAGCATAAGAACAGCAAGAAAGATACTAATAAATTTCTTGAATGATTTCATCTGAAAACATCCTCCTTTGTAATTATTCCATTATATTTTATCACCAATAAACTATTTATGCTATTAGCAAAATACTCAAAATATTTAAATAAATTTGTTAATTGTGACAACACTAAGAAAATCTGTACTATTTCTAAATAAAATATGCTAAAAAAATAATAAAAATCTTCATCACATTTATTTCTATTGGCGGAAAGTAGAATTATCATACACCACAACTATATTGCACATAGCCATACAACCGCAACTTACTCCAAAGAAAAAGGGCGGAAAACCGCCCTGAAATCTTTATATTATCTGTTGTATGTTAAATTACGCCTCGAAAAACGGCTCAACATCCTGCACAGCCTTCTTGGCAAATGGCAAAGAATAGGGCATCATTGAAAGAGAGTATCCCCCTAAATGAGGAGATGCGCTTGCTGAAATACCCTTGAAAATTTCTTCCATTTTATCCCCTTCAAAGTCTACAATCACAAGATAGCTTTCCTCAGATTCTTCCTCACGTCTGAACATTCTCAGATAAGCCGCCTTTACATCGTCACGCTCGTTTAGATAATTAATAATTGCAGCCATCATATCAATTGGGTATTCGTCAGGATTAGGGTCGCCGATTTCAACCTTTTCGTCATTTGAGATTGTCTGCTGTTGTAAGCCTGAGTGGGACTGCATTTGATCCTTTTGCTGTTTCAGGGACATAACCATAGGCTTAGGAAACGCTACGGATTTTCCAAATGGATTTACCACAAATCCCTGAACCTCACTCTTAGGGTCAGAAAGCACTCCTGCATAATCGTCAAAGGTCATAACAAGCTCCTGCTTGCCCTTAGACGGAGCCCATTTTCCCATTTCCTCCACATCTGTAAATGCAGGGAAAAACTTTTCCTTGTTGCCGTTTTCTATTAGCTGAAACTGCACCTGTGACTGCTGCTGCATAACTGTACCGCCTCTGCCGTCATTATGAGCAACATTTTTAGGCTTTGACATAGTTCCCGGTGTAATTAATTTTGCAGACATTATGCAGTCAATCATTCTGTTTACATTTTCCTGACTGTTGTCCTTCTGCATATTTTCTATTGCAACCTTTAGGTTAGGATTGCTTATATTACCTTTCTTTAATTCCATTATTTTACCTCCTAAAATGATGTATATTTTTCATCTGCTCCCTTAATGCGATCCGACTGAAAATACACATAGCCCTGGTCCACAACTAATTTGCTGCCTCCAAAATCAATTACAAATATTTTTTTACTGTCAACTGATTCTTTAGTAACTGTTTTAATAGGCTTTGTTCTGAATTCATTTTCATCTAATGCATATTTAAGGGCAAAGTCATCAGCACTTATGTTCACACTGTTGTAGCCTGTAAAATGGTTAAGCTCTTCCTTTGAAATAAGGTAATACTGCTTTTTAAGAAGCTTAATACCGATATCAACATTCAAAAGTCTTCCAATATACTGCGAAGCCTGATTCAAAAACATTCCCGTTTTGTAATAGCCGATTGATACTGTTAAGTCCGAACGTATTGCAACAGGCTGTAAAAGTCCGTTACTGCCGTTAAGTCCGCTGTTTATATCAACAGAAACCACATAGGAATTACTGCGGTTAATAGCTTCAATAACCTCTGCAATATCAGACCTTAGCCGACCTGAAAAGCCTGTGCCGAGAATACAGTCAACAATAATGTCATATTGAGAGAAATCTGTGTAGGTATCACACAGTAAATCTTTTACTCCCTTTTGAGTACATTCCTTGTAATAGTAAAGACCGTCCTCTGAAAATTTTTCACTTGTTCGTAAAATCACAGGACTGTAACCCTTGTCTGCAAGTATTGAAGCCAAAGCGTAGCCGTCTCCTCCGTTGTTTCCGCTGCCGGTAACAACAGCAATATTTCCACGCCAGCCTACACTGTTATAAACACCTAGGGCAGCTCTGTGCATAAGCTCCTTGCTGCTTACAGATGTGTTAATTGTAAATGCGTCACTTTCACGCATATTTTTTACTGAAATAACATTTTCCATATTTAGTCCTTAATAATATCCATATTTTTCGTAGCCCTAATTAACCATAGGCTTAATGTTATATATTTTCCTCAGAATAGTAATAACAAATGTAAGAATCTTGAAACCAAGAAAAACTAACACTGCAATAAGTGAAATCAAACCTAAAGTATTGAATTGCCAGTTAAGAATAACATACAAAAACAGTACGTAAGAGGGCAGTAATATAAATTCTATTGCCGAGGCAACCTTTGGAAAAAATACAAGTATAACAGCAAAAACCAAAAATGCTCCCCCGATAATATCCAAAGAATAGGTACCGAGATACAAGGGATTGACCTCTAAAACCTTTACAACATCAATTATCGGAATAAAGAAAACAATATACTCTGCGCCGAAAATCAGTCCAAGCATTTGGTCAAAGGGAATAAGCATTACAAAAAATGGAATAATCAGTTTGAAAATAAGCCCGTATGCTTTACCCATTTTGTACATCATTATATCAAGTTTTCTGAAAAACTTTAGAACCGTCATTTTTCCACTCCTGAAATTTTCCATATATGATTTAGATATTCGGAATAATCCAAGTTGTATTCCTTAATGTCCTTAACCTGAGCTTTTAATACATCTCTTTTAAAGAACAAAACACAAAATCCTTTATGTATCCAACAAAAAGGTAGTAAAAGGGGCAACCGTTTAAGAAATTTATATCTTTTCTTCATAGATGAATAAGAAAGTCCCCAACGGCTTGCAAAATACTTTGCCTTCCACCATAGCATATTTTTGCTCTGATTATTAAATTCATTAAGGGCAATTATTTTATCTGTTCCAAAAGTGCCGTTGCTGAATATATATTCACATATTTCCAAAATATCCTTGTTAGGTTTTTCACAGTCAAAAATAACCCTGTTTACTTTTTTAACCGTATTGTAAAAACCTGTTAGCCTGAGAGCTTCAAGCTCCCTTTCAATGTAATTGTAATCTAAGCTTTCCTGCTTCATAAGCACATAAATATCCATAAACTGTCGTATTCCGCAGCCGCCAAAGGTAAAGTGCTTGTAAAGATGGCAGAAAAGGTGAATAAAAAAATCTTCATTTTTAAGCAGATAACAAAAATTACTGTCGTTTTGCAGCACAGCCTTATTAAAAGGATTTTCAAAATAGCCATCAAAGCTGTAGCTTTCTTCAAATAATTTGCTGTGCATTTCAAAATACAGGGAGGGTTTTTTATAGTAAGCCACATCATATTCGGCAGTTTTCCTGACTTCAAATCCTAAAGCTTCCATTACAGACTTAACCTGTTCGCCTTTGTCGGCAATGTAAATGTCATAATCCGTAAAGCTTCGCAAGGATTCCTGCGGGTACAGCTTTTTCATAATTATGCCTTTAAGAGGAATGTAAGGTATCTCAGCCTTTTCCAATTCCTCAAAAACCTGTTGTCCTGCAAGCTCAAACCTTGCCTCTCTAAGCACCGTCATCTTATATTCATCAGCAAAGCTTTTTAGTTTATCGGCAGGAATATTAAGCTTTTTTAAAGCAAGGTACGCCATATTGGCAACGCTTTGGCTAAGCTGAAACTCATAAAGCTCCTCTAAGTCTGTCCCCTCAGGCAAAGGCTTAGGCTCATCACCGTTAAGCACAGAGCTAAGGAGGGAGCCGGTGTACAAACCTAAGATTAAATTGTTGCTTGCTCTTTTCATATAGCTATTTCCGCTTTCCAAATTTCAACTTTAAGTTTAAATATATATGGCAAAAATAAAGTATAAAGTGCCTTAGCTTCAAGGATTTACACCAAAATTTTACATATCTCAGATAGCCCTTGTCAGTAACGGTATGACGCTTATTTTTGTGGTCCCATTCCTTAAGAACTCCCACAATCCGGCTGTCTGTTACTCCGTATTCCAAAACCCATTGGTTATCGCCACAGCATATGTAACCCTTTTCGTCTTTTCCAATTATTCTATGCATAACATAGTTTCCGTTTTTACCCTTGTAAATAGGTATGTCGTAAATCTCAAGAGGCTTATCCGCTTTTACAACGTAGATATAGTCATTGTTGCTTCGTATTAAAGGGAACATACTTGTTCCCTTAGGTCTGGTAACAATATATCCCCTTTCGTTGATAACCTGTTCTATTGTCTTATTCATTTAACAATCCTGCTTTTCGTACATCTGCAAGAAAAGCCTTTACGTCAGCCTGAGCAGTATCAATATCAATATCATACTTGTCAAGCACTCTTTTGCAGATTTCTTCAAAAGTAATATCCTCACTTAGCTGTTGATAGATAAATGCGCCTACGCCGTTAAGAGTAATTAGCTTGTTGAAAGCGTCTGCCTCCTCACCAACGGCAACAACAATATAGTCATCTCCGAATTTGCGGAGCAGAAAACCGTCTTTTATTTTCATTGTTTTTCTCCAAAAATTCCGTTGTATGCAGTAACCGCTGCGTCCTCATCCATATTTACACCAAGGTCGTAGGTATCAACCTGCTTTAAGAATCCGTCCAGTAAATCCAAAAGATTCGACATAAGCTTAGGGTCCTTAGGTCTTACGGTTTGGTTAAGAGCTTTTGAAATAACGGAAACCGTGTTTATTGGTCCGATATAGTTCTTCTCGCTTCTTGACAAAAAGCACAATGCTTTTGCAGGAACTCTGATGTTTGTCCCTAAGTTTTCTTTACCCTGCCAAGGTGTCCCGTAAATATAGAATTTTCCGTCAACCCTTCTGATAATAGGTTTGTCGTCATTAATAACGGTGACTTTCTCTCCAAAGGATTTTAACCACAAATTACGGTGGGTGCTTTTGCCTGTTCCGCTTTTGGCAGTAAACATAATTCCGTGACCGTTTACTGCAATTGACGAACAATGAAAAAAGAATGCGTCATATTTTTCCAAAGCAACATAAATATACTTACGGTAAACCGCTGTACTTTCGTAGGCATAATCGGGAAGAACATAAGGGCTTAAAGATTTTTCCTGTTCAATATCCTCGTCAGTTATCTTAAAACTGAACTCAGGTCCTGCCCCCTTTGGAGCAAGATAATCCTTCATTACATTGTAAGTATTCTTGTATCTTATATCCGCAGAAAACACAACGTCTGCTATTTTATATGTAAAAATCATGGCTTAACAATATGGTCGTTCCAACCGTCAGAGGTGGTTGACTGAGTAGGAACAGTTGGATTTGTAACTTCTTCTGTTGGTGTTGTTTCCGCAAAAACAGGAAGCTCAGTATATATTCCTGCAATATATTTTTGTAAAGCAGTAACATCCCTTACATCAATATTTTCATCCTGATAAACATCGAAAGCATAAAAGTTATATTCATCCTTCATTTCTGCTCCGTTAATAACCTTTTGAATAAGAGTAGCGTCACATATATTTACAAAGCCGTCGTTATTTGTATCACCAAAGTTAATCTCAGAAACTGCCAATGCAGAAATACAGGAGGCTGTCGCCACTATAAAAACAACTGCAAGTATGATTGCAACTGCTCTTTTAAAGCCGGCTCTCATAAGGGTAATCTCCTTTCAAAAAACTATAACGATATTTATTCAAGGTCGCCGAAATCAATTTCAACATTATCCTTCGGGATGCCCTCTGATGTAGTATCGCCTGTTGTTTGGCTTGAGTTCTTGCTTTGGGTTTTACTTGAAGTTTTGTCGGAAGTTTTACTGCTTGACTTACTTGCCTTACTGCTTTTGGTACTGTTGCTTTCTGCACCTGAGCTTGCAGAACTTTTGCTTGATGAGTTGTCAGAAACAAGCGAAGCGGTTTTGGTCTCGGTTGCATCTGAATCCAATTTATCCTCTGCCGACTCCCCGGAAACTGTA
>CAMFZJ010000072.1 GCA_946004305.1 uncultured Clostridia bacterium
TTCCTCTACGTCTCGTGGGCTCGGAGATGTGTATAAGAGACAGTTATACCACTTAGAATTATTAAAATCAACTTAGATTTTCGTTCTATATAATTCTTATTAATATTTTAAAGAATAATTCTTGCACTTGTGGATTTTCTGCTATAGTGATATAATTATTCTATATCTTTAAATTACAGGAGGGGTTTTATGCTTAAAGAAGGTGAACATTTTGAGCCATTGGGAAATGGCATAAAAATTATTGTTTCGGATTTGTTTCATTTTTCAACTGATACAATACTTCTTGCAGACTTCTGTAAGCCGAGAAAAAACTCCAAGGCTGTTGACTTAGGCTCAGGCTGTGGCACAATCCCCCTTTTATGGGCAAGAAACAACCCTTCCATGGAAATTAACGCTGTTGAAATTCAGCCTCAGGGAAACGATATGGCAAAACGCAGTATAAGTTACAATTCTCTTGAGAATATTAACGCCATAAACTGCGATTTGAAAAATCTAAGAGGAGTCCTGCCTTTCGGTTATTTTGACCTTGTAAGCTGTAACCCTCCATACAAGGAAAGTGGAACAGGAATAAAAAATCCTGATGAAGAAAAGCTTATAGCACGTCACGAAGAAAGCTGTAACATTGATGATATTACCCTTTGCGCTAAAAATCTTCTCCAATTCGGTGGACGGTTCTGTATGTGTCAGCGACCTGAAAGACTTACAGATGTGCTTTCTTCAATGAGAAAAAATGACCTTGAACCTAAAAGGCTTAGATTTGTTCAGCAAAGAAAAGGAAAAAATCCAAAGCTGTTTTTAGTTGAGGGCAAGCGTGGTTCAAAGCCCTCAAGTCTTATTGTTGAGGACACCCTGTTTATAGAAGATGACAAAGGGGATTTTTCTTTGGAAATGAAAGAAATTTACGGTGCATATAAGGAGGCTTACATTGAATAATATTCTATACGTTGTAGGTACGCCCATAGGCAACCTTTCGGATATGTCCCCAAGGGCAATCGACACCCTTGAAAGTGTGGACTTTATTGCAGCCGAGGATACAAGGGTAACCTTAAAGCTGTTAAATCACTTTAATATAAAAAAGCCTATGGTAAGCTACTTTGAACACAACAAGCGTGAGCGTGGAGAAATTATCACAAGCAGAATATTAGCCGGTGAAAGCTGTGCAATAGTAACAGACGCAGGTATGCCCTGCATTTCCGATCCCGGGGAAGATTTAATAAAGCTCTGTGAAGAAAAGGGAATACAGACAGTAGTTATTCCCGGTCCAAGCGCTGTGGTTTCAGCCCTTGCAGTAAGCGGACTTGAAACCGGAAGATTTTGCTTTGAGGGCTTTTTAAGCGTAAACAAGAAAAGTCGCAGAGAACATCTCCAAAGTCTTAAAAATGAAACAAGGACAATGATTTTTTACGAAGCACCTCACAAGCTACCCTCAACTTTAAAGGATTTGTACGAGGCTTTTGGAGAAAGAAAGCTTACAATAGTCCGTGAGATTACAAAAATCCACGAAGAAACCATACGCACAAACACAAAATATGCCTCAGAAGTTCTTGCCGACAAAGGAATTAAAGGGGAAATCGTACTTGTCCTTGAGGGCAAAAAGGATGTTAAAGCTGAGGAATACACCTTAGAGCAGGCTATTGAAATTGCAAAGAAGCTTATAGCAAGCGGAACTAAGCCAAGTGAAGCTGCAAAGGAAGCCGCCTTAGTTTCAGGCTTTAAGAAAAATGAGATTTACAAGGAATTAATATGACATATAAAGAAGCATTAGAAAAAATACACTCCCTTGATGTTTTCGGCGCACGTCCGGGACTTCAAAGGATTAAAACTCTGTTAAAGGAAATGGGAAACCCTCAGGACAGTCTGAAGTTTGTACACGTTGCAGGTACAAACGGCAAAGGCTCAACCTGTGCATTAATAAGCTCTGTCCTTACAGAAGCAGGCTATAAAACAGGACTTTTTATTTCACCCTACATTACGGATTTTCGTGAAAGAATACAGATTAACGGAGAGATGATTTCCGAAAGCACCCTTACAAACGCCGTTGAGGAAACCTACCCTTTACTATTAAAGCTCCGTGAAAAGGACTGCATAATAACTGAATTTGAGTATGTTATGGCGCTTGAGTTTTACATTCATAAAAAAGCTCAGTGTGATGTTGTGGTACTTGAAACAGGTATGGGAGGACTCCTTGATTGTACAAATGTTATCCTCCCGCCTATTTGTACTGTGATTACTGCAATCGGACTTGACCATACAGGAGTTTTAGGAGAAACCATTGAGGAAATTGCAGAACAGAAATGCGGTATTATTAAACCGAACTCCCCTGTTATTACATCAAAGCAGCCTAAAAATGTAATGGAGATAATTGAAAAAACTGCCAAAGCTAACAACTCAACTGTAATAAAAAGCGAGAACATCGCCCTGTCAAACATCAATCAAACACTTCACAATACAACCTTTATTTATAAAGGCATTGAGCTTACTCTCCCTCTGGTAGGCACACATCAGATTGAAAACGGAAAAACTGCATTGGCAACAATAGAAGTGTTGAAAAACCGCTTTAATATAAGTAATAGTGCATTAATTAACGGCTTTAGAAAGGCTGTAAACCCTGCAAGATTTGAAGTGCTGTGTCACGAACCCTTGGTTATACTTGACGGAGCCCACAATCCAAACGGAATAGAAGCTCTTAAATCCACCCTTAAAAATCATATGGGCAACAAAAAAAGCATATGTATTATGGGAATGCTTGCCGACAAGGACAGCAAAAGCTCTGTAAAGCTGTTAGAGGGTATGTTCAGTCAGGTTTTAACTGTGACTGTCAGCAACCCAAGAAGTCTTGGTGCAGAAAAATTAGCAGAGGAATGTAGAGAATATTTTCCGAAAGTTACGGTATGCACTACTCCCTTTGAAGCCTTTGACAAAGCCTATGAGCTTGCAAAAACCACAAATGAGCCAATAATTATCTGCGGTTCTTTGTATTTAGCCGGTGAAATCCGACCGTATATTATTGAAAAAACCAAATAATAGTTTTTTACGACAATTAAATATAACAGATTTTTCAACCTGCACCTATTATTATTGGTGTAGGTTATTTTTTTGCAAAGGATGTATAAAATGCTTGATACCAATTATAAGGATAATGTGCTGACAGTTATGCTGTCAGGAGAAATTGACCATAATCGTGCGGCAAATCTCCGTACTGCAATTGACAGTCAAATAAATGCACTCAGACCTGATTTTTTAGAGCTTGACTTTTCCAAAGTAAGCTTTATGGACAGCTCGGGAATAGGGCTCATAATGGGGAGATACCGTTCAATGGGACTTATCGGAGGCAAGCTAAAGGTAATAAATGTTCCCGAAAACATAAGCAGAGTAATAAGCCTTAGCGGAGTTGGAACATTGGGGGTATTGAAATGATTGTTACAAACGAAATGCACTTAAAATTTTTAAGCAAAAGTACAAACGAAAGCTTCGCACGAAATGTTGTTGCAGCTTTTATATTGGAGCTTGACCCGACAATAAATGAAATTGCAGACATAAAAACCGCTGTAAGCGAGGCCGTCACAAACTCTATAGTCCACGGCTACCGCCGAGAAATCGGAATGATATACATAGACGCCAAAATTACCGACAGCAGAAAGCTTATTATCAAAATCAAGGACAAGGGTTCAGGCATTGAAGATGTAAAAAAAGCCATGGAGCCTTTGTTTACAACTGCTCAGGAGGAGGAGCGTGCAGGTCTTGGATTTGCAGTAATGCAGAGCTTTATGGACAATGTAAAGGTCACTTCAAAGCTTGGAAAAGGAACAACCGTAACCCTTGAAAAACAGATTGTTGCAGTAAGATGAACTTACGTGATAAAACTGTTGAAAACAATTTTGGCTTGGTTCACGCCTGTTGTAAAAGATTTAAAAACCACGGAATCGAATATGACGACTTATTCTCTGCCGGCTGTCTGGGGCTTGTAAAGGCCGTTGACAGGTTTAATCCTGACTTAGGGCTACAGCTTTCAACCTATGCAGTGCCGGTTATTTTGGGAGAAATCAAGGGACTTTTCCGGGAAAGCGGCACCGTAAAGGTCAGTCGCAGTCTTAAGGAATTATCACTTAAAATCACAAGGGCAAGCTCTGAATTTGAAAATGAAAACCAACGCTTTCCTACAGTTTCCGAACTGGCAAAAATTCTTGATACAACAGTGGAAAAAATCAACGACGCTCTTAATTCCGCCAAAATTCCCTTATCACTTACTGCGGAAAATGATGATGATGAAAACCGTCAAATTGATTTACCACAGGAAGATACCATAGACAAGCTTACTGAAAGGCTTGCTGTTAAGCAGGTCATAAAAGAGCTTGACAATATGGACAGGAAAATCATTGAGCTTCGCTATTATATGCACAAAACTCAAACAGAAACCGCCAAGGAGCTTAATATGACCCAGGTGCAAATCAGCCGCAGAGAAAAGAAAATTCTCACATTTATGCGACAAAAGCTGTCAGTCTGAAAAATTGTCACATTGATTTATTTTGTTAGAATAATTATTTTGCTTGCTAAATCTGCCTTAATAAATCTCCAATGAAAAATCACCGTCTGCAAAAGGCGGTGATTTTTCTTACAAAAAGGCGAGGCACTAAACCTCACCTTTAATTATTCATATAGCTTTTTTAAATCCTCCAAATCATATGGCGTCTGCTGATAAACGTAGTAATTAAGCCAGTTAGTAAACAGCAAGGTTGCATAACTGCGCCACACCATAGGAGGCTTTTTGTAAGGGTTATCATCAGGGAAATAATGCCTTGGAAGCTTAACGTCAAGTCCTTTGTTTTTATCCCTGAAATACTCCTTTGCAAGGGTGTCAAAATCATATTCAGCGTGACCGAGAACGTAGAACTCTCTGCCGTTTTTACTGCACACAACAGATACTCCTGCTTCATCGCTGTCAGCAAGAATTTCAAGATTCTGCTGTTTTTCAATGTCTTCCCTTACAACACCTGTATATCTTGAATGTGGAATTTCAAAGCCGTCATCAAAGCCTCTTAAAAGAGGGTGAAGGGGTTGTAAAATTTTATGATTATAAATACCTGAAAGCTTTTCTTCGTACTGATATTTTCTTACACCATAGTTAAAATAAAGCCCTGCCTGAGCACCCCAACAAATGTGGAGAGTTGAATAGACATTTTTCCTTGCCCATTTCATAATGGTGCAAAGCTCATCCCAATAGTCAACCTCTTCAAAATCCATAAGCTCCACAGGCGCTCCTGTAATAATCATTCCGTCAAACTTTGTGTCCTTAACCTCATCAAAGGTCTTGTAGAAGTGAGTCAGATGCTCTGAGGAAGTATTCTTAGAGGTGTGAGTTGCCATCTGCAAAAGCTCAATATCCACCTGTAAGGGACTGTTTCCCAACAGTCTTAAAAGCTGAGTTTCAGTTTCGATTTTCGTAGGCATAAGGTTAAGAATAATAATCTTAAGAGGACGAATATCCTGTGCCATAGCACGCTCCTCAGGCATAACAAAAATATTCTCACTTTCAAGAATTTTAATTGCAGGCAGCTGGCTCTGAACTTTTATGGGCATATTTACACCTCCTTAATTATCTTTGTTATAAAGTATTAGTACTGTTTGCCCCAATATACCATATGCTTTGCCGGTTTTCCACAGCAAACACAGGTATCCGCAAGATGTTCTTCTTCAAAAGGAATACAACGGCTCTTAACGCCTGATGTAGCTTCCTTAAGCTGTTCCTCACAGGCTGAATCTCCGCACCACATAGCCTTGATAAATCCGCCCTGCTCTTTGCCAAGGGCAATAAATTCATCATAGGTTATTGCAACGTGAGTTTTCTCCTCCATATTTTTAAGAGCTCTTTCATACATAGCATCGTGAACATCCTGAAGCGTATTTGCAACCTGCTGACTTAACTGCTCAATAGGTACAAAAATCTTCTCACGGGTATCACGTCTGACAATAACGCACTGTCCCTTTTCAATATCTTTAGGGCCGATTTCAACTCTTACGGGAACACCCTTCATTTCATATTCAGCAAACTTCCAGCCGGGAGCGTGGTCGCTGTCATCAAGCTTAACTCTGAAATCCTTTTTAAGTATTTCCTTAAGCTCCTCAGCCTTTTCAAGTACCCCCTCCTTATGCTGTGCAATAGGAAGAATAGCAACCTGAATAGGGCTTACCTTTGGTGGCAGAACAAGACCGTCATCATCACCGTGAACCATAATAATTGCGCCAATCATTCTTGTTGACAC
>CAMFZJ010000073.1 GCA_946004305.1 uncultured Clostridia bacterium
AAAGATATGAGGATAAGGGCTGGGTTTGCTTGGTTGCAAAAGCAAAGGAGTAAAGACAAGACTTTTTCACTTTATAGGAAACTGCCTGAAAACGGTCGGGTAAAGAAGATGTGAAAATATCAACCTTTCTTCTCGAAACGGATGTCCGGGCTCCGGACTTTTCATAAAACTGTCACAATTCTGTTTTATAATAGTGCAAATATTATCATAAATTTTAAAAACGGAGGTTATTCCAATGAAAAAGAAAAACACAACAAGAGATAATGTCAATCTTTTCTTTTCTGCATTTTTGATTATAGCTTATATTATTTGCGGATTTTTCTTTGTAAGCTTTATTACTCAGCAGAGCGATGTTGTATTGCAGAACACTCTTATGTCAGTAGTATTATTGATTTTCGGTCTGCTTGTTTTCTATGCTACAAGAGTTGGCGAAGGAACAACAGTAATGCGTTTTAGTCTTGTTACATTGATTGTCCTTGACCTGCCTGCCCTGTTTATTGTTCTTGCATATATAATTCCTGCTTTCCCACTCCACGAAATGATTGCCGCAAGTGATGTAATGGCATATATGGCTGCTGCAGCCTTAGGCTACGGTATTCCATATACCTTTATCAGCGGTTTTGAAGCTGTTGCGGAAAACTCCGTATCTGACGAAACAGAAGAAGCTAAGTTAGTTGAGGGCGGTATCGAAGCAGATGTAATGGAAGCTAACGAGGATGCTCAGCCTGCTGAAGAGCCTGTGTATGAGTCTGACTCAGAGGAAATAGTTGTTGAGGGTACAGCAATTATTGATGACGTTGAAGCATATGTTTCACAGCAGGAAGAAGCCTCAGAAGAATAATTTTTTCAATACAGTTTAATTAAGGGCGAATTTGTCCTTATATATTTACAGCGACTTGACAAAATCAGGTCGCTGTTTTATTATTTAACTATGTATGAACTATGTATGTTAATATGCAGATTTTTAAAGTCTGCCTTGTGATTTGAAATTATGGAGGGTATATTATGTCAGAAGATTTTAAAAATGATAAATATGACACTCAGGAAATAAATATTGGTGATTACGACACTCAAGACGAAAATACTGATGAATATGGGGACGGGTTTAATCAGCAGGACGGAAAAGAAAATCAGCCTGAATATATTGAGGAAAAACAACCTGCCGACAAAAATCAGCAGAATGATAGAAAAAAAGCGATTATAATAGCAGTTGTGTCAGCAGTAATTGTTATTGCAATAATAGTGGCAATGGTTTTTGTTATTAAAGGTTTTTCAGAACCGGTTGAAGAACAGCCTACAGAAACAGTAGAAACAACAGAAACTATAGAGGAAACTACAGTTGATAATACAGAAAAGGAAACTACAGTACAGGTTGTGACAAAGTATGTTTCTCCTGCAACACAGGCTCCAACACAGGCTCCTGAAACTGTAGCTCCTAAAACCGAACCCGTAACAGTTGCACCGGTCACTCAAGCGCCCACAGCTCCTCCCACAGAAGCTCCAACCGAAGCTCCCACAGAAGCTGTAACGGAAGCAGAACCCATTGATGAATTAATAGAACAGTAAAGGTGATAAAATGAGCAAGAAGTTAGAATGTCCTAATTGTGGGGCACGTCTTTTGGAAGAAGACAGGGAATGTTATGTTTGCGGAATGACCGTTGAAGAAATATTAAAGCAGACCGGTGAAAATCAGTCTGAAGATACATATGATGACTTAGAAGATAATGTACCCCCTCAGGAGGAATATGATGATGACTCCTACGAATATGGGGACGAGGAATATGATAATGAAAACATCAGAGAAAGGCACAGTAAAAACAGAATGAGCAAAACTAAGAAAACAGGTATCATCTGTGGAATTTGTGTAGGAGCAGTTGCTTTAATAGCAGCCATTGTGTGCCTATGCTTTTACGGGGGAATTTTCTCTCCCGATACAGAGCCTGAGGAATACACAATTTACTTTGACAAACCCTTGTCTGACGTAAATCTTATAGACGCACAGGGTACTGTATATAACTGGGGCGGAGATGTTGAAGTCTTTTATACTCTTGATGATGAAAAGCAGGAAAGCATCTGCAAAATATCTGTTGAGTATGATAATCTTTGGGAATGTAAAATCCCTAAGGACGCTACAGATGTTTATTTTTCACCCAGCACAACGGACAATATCCGCACAGAAGCTATTGCACAGCCTGAGGATGAGTATGTTTATTATGTAACAGACACACTTATTGACGAAAGCCTGCGTATGGCTATAAGCTGTTGCCCTCTGACTGAATTTTATAATCAGGGAATTAATTATGCTCTGCCAACCCAGGAAGAAACAACCTTGCCTCCCACAGAAGCTCCAACAGAAGCCTCCACTGTTGAGGAAACAACTGTGGCCACTGAAACCGAAACAGAAACAACCCTGCCGGCAGAACCGTATTCAATTACAGTTCCTTCTTCATGGTCAAGCGGTACAACTGTTGTAACAAAGGATAACTGCACAACCTACTATGAAACATATAACTACAAAAACTACCAAATGGGAAGTCTTTTATCCATTTATGTTGTTGACGCTTCTGACACAAGCTTCAGCGATATGAACAACGTAAAAATGGTTAAGAAAACCTCTGACGGCGAAAAGAAGATTGTTGTGGTAACTCCAACAGACGTTCAGTTTAACGATGCTGACGAAACTGCAACAAATAACTATATTTCTCTTTCAAATCTTACAAATCAGGTTATTTCTTCAATTAATGCAAATTAAGATTTTTGAGAGAATTAGAATAAAATCTGCATATAATTAATATTGCTAATTAAAAACAAAGGATGATAGAAAATGGGATGTACACACGATTGCTCCAGTTGTGGGGAAAGCTGTTCAAGCAGAACAGAGCCTCAGGATTTGCACGAAAGCCTGAACAAGCTAAGCTCTGTTAAAAAGGTTATCGGAGTAATTTCCGGTAAGGGTGGCGTAGGCAAAAGCCTTGTTACCTCAACATTGGCTGTTGAAATGAACCGCCGTGGCTATAAAACTGCTGTTTTGGATGCAGATATTACAGGGCCGTCAATTCCAAAGGCTTTTAACATTCACAGCAGAGCTATGGGTAATGATGACGGAATTTTCCCTGTGACTACTGAAACAGGAATTGATATTATGTCAATTAACCTGCTTCTTAAAAACGAAACAGACCCTGTTATTTGGAGAGGCTCTCTTATTTCAGGTACAGTTAAGCAGTTCTGGACAGATGTAATTTGGGAGAACGAGGACTTTATGTTTGTGGATATGCCGCCGGGAACAGGTGACGTAGCTTTAACAGTTTTCCAAAGTATCCCTGTTGACGGAATTGTAATTGTCACTTCTCCTCAGGATTTAGTTTCAATGATTGTTGCAAAGGCTGTAAAAATGGCTCAGATGATGAACGTGCCGATTTTAGGTATTGTTGAAAATATGAGCTACTTTATGTGTACGGAATGTGGCAAAAAGCATTATATTTACGGCGACAGTAAGATTGATGAAATAGCAGAGGAATATGACACAAAGGTGTTGGCAAAAATCCCTATCGACCCTGAGATAGCTTCTCTTGTAGATCAGGGCAAGGTTGAAATGTACAACGCAGACTTTATGGATTCTGCCGCAGATGAAATTGAAAAATTAATTAAATAGCTAAATAGCGAAAAAACCGCCTTATTATCAGGGCGGTTTTTAATATTTAATTATTTATAAAAATTTCCGAAGTAATGCACTAAATCAACAAGTTCAGTTGTTTATACTAATGAAGGGAGGTTGAAAGATGTTTATTCAAAGCAAAGAAAATTACAATCAGGTTGTTGAAGAATTTTCCAATATGATTTACAGAATTGCATATCAGAACCTGAGTAATACAACAGATGCCGAGGATATTGTTCAGGAGGTCTTTTTATCTCTGTTGAAATCGGGGAAACGTGATTTTTCGGACAAGGAGCATCTTAAAGCCTGGCTTATTAAGGTTACCATTAACAAGTGTATTAATTTTCGCAAATCCTTTTGGGTACAAAAAACTGTGCCCTTAGAAGAACAGGTTATCTCTTACACAGATGAGGAAAAGACAGTTATGGACGAGGTTATGAAGCTTCCCTCAGATTACCGTAACATTATTTACCTTTACTACTATGAGGGATATACCATTAAGGAAATAGCGGAAATTCTGGGTAAAAAACAGAATACCATAAATTCTAAGCTGCAGCGTGGTAGGAAAAAGCTCAGAGCAGAACTTGAGAAAGGAGAACCCTGTTATGAAGAAAAACAGTTACATAAGTGCAATGGATAAAACTGCATTAAACGATAAGCAGAAAGACAAACTGAAAGATTTGTATAATGCGGTGAACAATCCTACGGAGGAGAAAATTATGAGTATTGAAAAGAAAAGAATAAGAAGAAAGCCCCTTGCTGTTTTGGCGGCAAGTCTTGCATTGTTAATTGGTTTTGGGACATTTTCTCTTGTTTTACCGAACAAGAGTAATAATGAAAATAGCTTTGTGCTAAAGGTTAATGCGGCAGAGCTAAAAGAGGGAAAGGCGGTGCTTGCCGATACTTCAGCCTTCGGCTTTGCCGTCAGCGAGGGTGATGACAACCTTGACTATTATTCAATCGATTTCCCTGTTAAGTATGAGGGAGATAATATCAAGTCAGTCACATATTCGATAAATAAAGGATGTTTTGAACTATATAGGTTTAGCGATAGTAATGAAAAAAAGAGTTCAAAAGATCAAGAGTTGGATACGAAGGCAGAGAATGAGGAAAATATAGAATATTCAATACCTGATGAGTGTGATGGCATTTCCAATTCAGAATATGCTAAAGTGGATTCCTCATATGACAAAACAAAAAAATTCACCGTTGGCTATGATGATCAGAAAAACAGTGAACGATATATATACATTACAGGTGACAGCAAGCACCTTACAACAAATGAGTCAGATGAAGTAAAGAAGGCATTTTACGGAGATGTTGCAATAGAAAAAGAGAAGGCAGCTTTTGATAAGTTGTTGGGAAATTTAATTATTACAAGTACTATTAACTTTAATGACGGTACTACAAAAACACAAAACATTAAGATCGGAACAAAAATTGTGGACTACAAAGAGGCAACAACAGACGAAATTCCTCCTGAAAAAAGAGGCAGTACTCTCTCCTTTACATTTGAAATAGTATGATAAACAGTATATTACAAAACACCCGCCAACCGCCCTGTTATCAGGGCGGTTTTTGATGTTTAGTATTGAGAATTTCCCTTTGAAAAAGTCCTTGCTAAAGCGAAACCTGTATGCTATTATTAAATTGAAATATAGTTTATATATAAACTATCTGTGTGCGTATTTCTATAAAAGGAGGTTATATTATGAAGCACATCACAAAACCATTATCCCTTGCGCTAGCTTTGCTAATGCTCGTAAGTTTATTTACACTTGCACCTATAACTGCAAGTGCAGAAGTCAGCGGAGATTATGAGTACGATATTCTTGATGACGGTACAGCGGAAATTACAAAGTATCTGGGAAAAGATACAGCCCTTGAAATCCCAAGTGAACTTGACGGTTATACTGTAACAAGTATAGGCGAAGGTGCGTTTCGGTCATGTGAAAGCTTAAAGAGTGTGACAATCCCAAGCAATGTTACAAGTATAGGTAATGAGGCATTTCGATACTGTTCAAGTTTAATAAGTGCAACAATAGAAAAGGGAGTAACAAGTATAGGTGAAGATGCGTTTTATAACTGCAAAAGCTTAACAAGCATAACAATCCCAAGCAGTGTTACAAGTATAGGTAATAATGCATTTTCCACCTGCACCGGCTTAAAAAGTGTAACAATAGAAAATGGTGTTACAAGTATAGGTAACGGTGCATTTTATGAGTGCAAAAGCTTAACAAGTATAACAATCCCAAGCAGTATTACAAGCATTAGCTATTATGTTTTCTGTAATTGCACAAGCTTAAAAAGTGTAACAATCCCAAGCAGTGTAATAAGTATAGGTGATAATGCATTTTCTAACTGCACCGGCTTAACAAACGTAATAATCCCAAGGAGTGTTACAAGTATAGGTTATAGTGCATTTGATTGGTGCACAAGCTTAACAAAGATAACAATCCCAAGCAGTGTAACAAGTATAGGTTCAGTTGCATTTTATAAGTGCACAAACCT
>CAMFZJ010000074.1 GCA_946004305.1 uncultured Clostridia bacterium
GCAGGCCATCAGCCAATTTATAACGAGGACAAAACTTTGGTGCTTACCTTTAACGGTGAGATTTATAACTATAAAGAGCTGAGAAAAGAGCTTATTGACCTAGGCCATAAGTTCTATACTGACGCAGACAGCGAAGTTTTGGTTCATGGCTACGAAGAATGGAAAGAGGATATGCTCCTCAGGCTTAGAGGTATGTTCGGCTTTGCAATTTACAACACAGAGGACAAAAGCCTGTTTATTGCCCGTGACTTCTTTGGCATTAAGCCAATGCACTACACAGTAATCGGCAAGGATTTGGTTTACGCAAGTGAAATCAAAAGTATTCTTGAACATCCTAAGTTTGAGAAAAAGTTTAACTACAAGGCTTTGGACACCTACCTTTCATTCCAATACGCTGTACCTCCCGAAACCTTTTTTGAAGGTGTTTACTGCCTGCTCCCCGGTCACTATATGACCTTTAAAAACGGGGAGGTTGAAACTGTACGCTATTGGGAAGCTAAGTTCAGACCAGACGAAAATATGACAGAGGAGGAAGCAGTTGATAAAATCGAAAAGGTTTTTGAAGATTCTGTAAACGCCCACAAAATCGCTGACGTTGAAGTAGGCTGTTTCCTTTCAAGCGGTGTTGATTCAAGCTATGTTTCAACATATTTTGCAGATCAGAAAACCTTTACCGTAGGCTTTGACTTCGGAGAAAAATACAACGAAATATCCTGGGCAGAAAACCTTTCAAAGAAAATCGGCGTTGAGCATCACACCCACTTAATTTCAAGCGAGGAATTTTGGGACGCTGTGCCTACTGTTCAGTACCATATGGACCAGCCTCTTGCTGACCCAAGCTGTATCGCCCTTTACTTTGTATCAAGGCTTGCAAGTGAATACGTAAAGGTTGTTCTTTCAGGGGAAGGTGCAGACGAGCTGTTCGGCGGTTACACCTGCTATAATGACCCACGAGTGTTTAAAATCTATCAGACAATAGTGCCTTACTGCATAAGAAAAGCTATCGGCAAGCTTGCCAAAAAACTTCCTGACATTAAAGGCCGTGACTACCTTATAAGAGCAACTCACCCTCTTGAGGAACGCTTTATCGGTAACGCATTTATGTATGATTATGACCAGAAGCGTGAGCTTTTGCGTGACCCAAGTATTGCAACAAGACCACAGAATTTCACAAAGCGTTTCTACTACAGAACTCGCCGTCAGGATGATGTAACAAGAATGCAGACTCTTGACATAAATCTGTGGATGGTTGGGGATATTCTTCTTAAAGCTGACAGAATGTCAATGGCAAACTCTCTTGAATTAAGAGTACCCTTCCTTGACAAAGAGGTGTTCAAGGTTGCTTCAAGCCTGCCTACACATCTCCGCTGCAACAAGCACAACACAAAATACGCTATGCGTAAGGCTGCACAGCGTCATATGCCAATAGAAACAGCAGAAAAAGAAAAGCTGGGATTCCCTGTGCCTACAAGAGTATGGCTCAGAGATGAAAAATACTACAATGTAGTTAAAAAAGCCTTTCAGTCAGAAACTGCACAAAAATTCTTTAACACCGATATTCTTGTAAACTGGCTTGATGTTCACTTTAGCGAAAAAGAGGACAACAGCCGTAAAATCTGGACAGTATATATCTTCATTGTATGGTACAATATTTACTTTGCTGATGAAAAGAAAAAGGTTGTTAAGCCTAAAAACCATTTGGTAGAGCTTAAAGCTAAGGCTGAAGCACAGCGCAAGCTTGCAAAACAGAAAGCTGCTATTGCTAAAATAAGAGAGGAGCTTGCTCAGCAGGAGGGTATTCAGGAGGACGGATACACAAACAACTCTGCTGACAATGTGGAGGAAGCTTTTGACGAAGCAACAGACGACAGCATTGCATCAAAATTCCAAACTCTTCAGGACAGCATTATAGGGGTTGCAATTCCCGATGACCGCACACCTTTGCAAAAAGCAGAGGAGGTTGCTATGGAAATGGTAATTGAAGATGACGAAGGCTTTGAGGGTGCTATTGACGAAGATAATTACGAGGAACCTGAGGAGGTTAAGGAGGAGTTTGTTGACATTACAAACCAGTCTGACATAACCGACAACAACGGTGTAATTCGTGATGATGTAATCGACAGCATTTTATCCGATTTTGACAGCATAAAAGAGGAAACCCCTCAGGAAGACTGATAATAAAAAGTCCAGGGCCTCGACACCCATTTCGAGAAGAAAAATTGATATTTTCAAATCTTTTTTTGCCCGACCGTTTTCGAGGAATTTCCTATAAAGTTAAAACACCGCCCTGACAGCAGGGTGGTGTTGTTAAATAATTATACATTCAACAAGAGCCTTTTTAATACGGTTGTATTCAGGCTGAAAATCCCCTATAGGCAGAGGATTTTTTCCAAGCCCTGTTTCAACAGTAATTGCAGGAGTTTTAAGGTAGCCTATAACCCAATCCTTAAAGCCTCCCCCTGTAGCAATTTCTTCAGGCTCTGAAACCTTGTACTCGGCAAGCCTTGCAAATTTGTTGCCAAGGTCAATGGACTTTTGGGGAGTGTTTCTGTAGGCGGAATAAACCTCCCTGCCCTGACTGTGAAAAGCTATTGCGTGGGAAAACTTGTTTTTAATACACAGATTTTTCAAAGCAATTGTTTCAGGCTCTGAAAAAGGATATTTTCCCCCATAACGTGTAGGGGCAGGGCCTTTGATACCCTGACTTATTTCAAGATATCTGAGCTGTTTCCAGCCGGCATTAAAGTTGTGGTTTAAGTCAACTCCCCTTGCGTTTGACTGCCAATGCTTTGTGTTGTCCCCAACTTTGTCAATAAGCCTTTCAAATTGAGGACAGGAGGACGCTCCGTTAATCTGAATTTCCACTCCGTCAGGATTTACACAGGGAATAACCATAAGTCCCTGATTGCTGAGAATACTGAAAACATCACAGCCTAAAAGTGCTGACCTGTTTTTGTAGTGGATGCAAAGCTCCTCAAAAAAGCTCAGCAAAATAAGGGTGTTAATCCATTCCATTCCGTGGAATGTTCCGGCATAAAGAGTCATATTTTTACGGTTGCCAACAGACAAAGCCCATATACTTCTTTTGCAAAGACTTTTTCCTATTTCCCCTGCCTTTACAAAAGGAAATTTTTTGCAGATGTTTTTAACTGCAAAATTCTGCAAATAATAATCAGGAGCTGTGTTATAAATATTAATAGTATCACCCTCGGAGAATATTATGAATAAATTATTTGAAAAAACCTTAAACAGTAAGACTGTCTTTGACGGCAAGGTTCTCCATATATTAGTTGATGAAGTAGAGCTTCCCAACGGAGAAACTTCAAAAAGAGAAGTGGTTGTTCATCAGGGTGGGGTATGCGTTGCAGCCCTTGACGAAAACAACAACCTGTATTTTGTGCGACAGTTCCGCTATCCTTACAAGGAGGTAGTTTTGGAATTGCCGGCAGGTAAGCTTGAAATAGGACAAACTCCCCTTGAAAACGGCAAGCGTGAGCTTTTGGAGGAAACAGGCTGTGTTGGATATAATTTCACTTCCTTAGGACAGCTGTACCCAAGCCCCGGCTATACAGGAGAGATAATCCACCTTTATGCCTGTAGGGTAAAGTCACAGGGAGAGCAGTGTCCCGATGCTGACGAGTTTTTGGAAACAGAAAAAATCCCAATGGCAAAGGCTGTGGAAATGGTGCTAAACAATCAGCTTCCTGACGCAAAGTCACAGGTGCTTATCTTAAAGCTTGACGCGCTTTTACGTTCGGGAAAAATCTAGTAATTATAGTTTTCTTCTTGGTTTTATATTTATAAAATAATACGAAAGGATTTTTCAATATATGCAGGTTTTCAAAGATTTAATTCCTACAACTGAATATACCGCAGTTGCTCTGGGCTACTTTGACGGCGTGCATATGGGACACAGAGAGGTGCTGAAAGCTGCTGCCAAATGCAAAAAGCTGGGGCTTACTCCCGTTGCCTTTACCTTTTCCTCCACCCCAAAAGCAAAGGACATTCACAATCAGCTTTCTACCTATGAAGAAAAGTGCCGGCTTTTTGAAAGCCTTGGAATTGAAATACTTTACATAATCGACTTTGACAAAATCCGCAGAAAAAGCCCCGAAGAATTTGTATTAGAGATTGTAAAAAATGTGTTTAATGCAAAAAAGGTTTTCTGTGGATTTAACTACCGCTTTGGAAAAAACGGCACAGGCTCAACTGAGGATTTAATAAACATATGCAGCGAAAACAGCATTGAGGTTTATGTTTCAGAGCCGGTTATAATTGATGATACTGTTGTATCCTCAACTGCTATAAGGAAGCTTTTGCAGGAGGGAAAAATTCAGCAGGCTAACAAGCTTTTAGGCTATGATTACGGAATGGTAAGCCTTGCTGTAGAAGGCAATCATATAGGCACCCTTATGGATACCCCTACAATCAATCAGCCCTTTGAAAAGGACATTATCCTGCCAAAATTCGGAGTTTATGCATCAATAGTTAAAATAGAAAACACTTCCCATTTTGGTGTTACAAATATTGGAGTTAAGCCCACTATCGGCAAAAATATAGCTCCATTGTGCGAAACCTGGCTGCCTCTTTATAAAGGCGGAGAACTTTACGGCAAAAGGATTAATACAAGGCTTAAAGCCTTTATCCGACCGGAGCAGAAATTCAAAGACTTAGCAGAGCTTCAAAAGGCAATAAAAAATGACGGTAATACCGCCATTAAGATTTTAGAGAATATGAAATAATAATCAAAAAATATAAAATAATTGGGCAGATAAGTTTGATTTACGCAACCCTATCTGCCCAATTTTCTTTTTTATCGTCCTTATATTATTCACCCCAAAAGTTGTCACTTTTGGGGTGAATATCAATTTTAGCATAAGGAATCATCTTTTATTATATGCAAACTAATTTTAACCAAACCCTATTAATCTAAGGTTGTGATACTCTGGGCAATGTATTTCTGGATTTTTGATACATCTCTGATATCGATTTTGCCGTCTTTTGTTACGTCACAAACCTTTTCGTAACATTCGTAATCGCTTACTTTTGCCAAGAACTTCTGAATATATGTAACATCATTAATATCTACTTTACCGCTTTCGTCTGCGTCACCCTTTATGGCGGGGTCGCTTACTAAGTCAAAGATAAAGTAGTCAAGCTCTACGTTATTGCCTGTAATATTCATATTCCTGTCGTAGAAGTTTTCTGTATCATAGAACACCTTTACTGTATGAACGCCCGTAGTAAGCTCTAATCTCAGGTGTGTACTTAGCTGATAGTTATGCCCGCTGTAAACCTCAGGGAAGTACAGAGAACCTTGGTCAACTCCGTCAACATAAACCGAACGGATAGCACAGCTTGTGCCTGAGGTTGCGTCACCTGTGTTATTATAAATGCCACTCATCAGGTATGTTCCTGTCTGAGGAACTGTTACTGTGATTTCAAGATTTGCGCTGTAATCCTTTTTGTCCTGAACATAGCCTGTTCCGGAATAGCCCGGTACGGCGGTTTTAATTACACTTGTTGAGGATACCTTTCCGCTTTCGGCTTCAACCTTAATTCTGTCAGGACTTACTACAATAGGCTTGCTCAACTCTGAGCAAACACCCTCAGCTGACACAGTCATAAGTGAATAACAGCCGTAAACTGTAGTATCAACCTTATATGTGTTTTTGCCGGTTACATCAATGTACTGTTTGCCGTCCCACAGCTTGTAGGTTAAATCACTTTGCGGTGACCAGTAAAGAGAACCCCCCTGATATTCAAGCTTTGGCAAAGAGGGACAGATAACAAGGTTTTTATCGCCCTTGTTGACCTTGTAGGTGTTTCCGCTTTCTTCCATTGTAATTTCAATACTATGAGTACCTGTTGAGTCTGTTGGGAAAGTATATGCGCCGTTTACAGATACGCCGTCAACCTTTAGGTCGGCAATCTTGTCGCCGCTGCCCTTAAGTGTAATATTAAGGGTTGCATTTCTGTACTTGTAATTTTCCAAAGTGAATGGACCTTCCATCCAGTCAGGGATTGCAGGCTTAAAGGTAATGCCCTTCTCGTCATAATTCATACCAAAGAGAACTCTGTAATATCCGGAAAGTGTACCTGCAATTGACCATAACTGCTGGT
>CAMFZJ010000075.1 GCA_946004305.1 uncultured Clostridia bacterium
GTTTCCTTAAAGGACTGAACAAAGTAGTCAGACTCCTCAAAGGTAATACCCATAGCTGCAAATACAACGGCAAACTGTTCGTCCTTGCCTCGTACAGCAGCCTGACGTGCAATCTGTGCGGCAAGCTGTGCATGGGGAAGACCTGAAGCTGAGAAAATAGGAAGCTTCTGACCTCTTACAAGGGTGTTAAGTCCGTCAATAGCAGATACACCTGTCTGAATAAACTCCTGTGGGTAGTCACGGGCAGCAGGATTCATAGGGGTACCGTTAATGTCTAATCTTTTTTCGGGAATCAGAGCAGGGCCGTCATCAATGGGATTACCAAGACCGTCAAATACTCGTGAAAGCATATCAGGAGATACAGGCAATTCCATTGAACGTCCTAAAAAGCTGACTTTGGAATCTGCAAGGTTGATACCTGCGGCAGAGTCAAAAAGCTGAACAAGAGCGTTGTTGCCGTCAACTTCAAGAACCTGACAACGTCTGGTTTCTCCGTTAGGAAGCTTGATTTCTCCAAGCTCGTTATAGGTAACGCCTTCAACATCGCTTACCATCATAAGGGGGCCTGCAACTTCCCTTATAGTACGGTATTCCTTTGGCATCAGTCCTCACTCCTTTCCAATACATCTTTAATATCGCTGTCAAGCTGAGCTTGAATTGAATCAAATTCAGCGTCAATTTTAGATTCTTCTACATATTTGTAACGTCCGATTCTTTCACGAACAGGAAGATTAACAAGCATTTCAATATCTGCACCCTTGTTAAGTGCTTCAAGAGCCTTGTCATAGTAGCTCAAAATTGAACGCATCATAAGAACCTGCTTTTTAATAGAAGTGTAGGTATCTGTAGGGTCAAATGCGTTTTGGTGTAAATAGTCCTCACGAATTGAACGTGATGTTTCAAGCTTTAGTCTGTCAGGAGCAGAAAGTGCGTCCATACCAACAAGGTTTACAATTTCCTCAAGCTCTGCTTCGTCCTGAAGTAAGGAAAGGAGTCTGCCTCTTAATTCCATAAAGTCAGGAGAAGCATTCTCGCTGAACCATTTTTCAAGCTGGTCAGTATATAGAGAATAACTTGTCAGCCAGTTAATAGCAGGGAAGTGTCGCTTGTAAGCCAGATTTGCATCAAGTCCCCAGAATACTTTAACAATTCTCAAGGTAGCCTGTGATACCGGCTCGGAAATATCACCGCCCGGAGGAGATACAGCACCGATAACTGACAATGCACCTTCGACATCGTCCTTACCGTTTACGATAACTCGGCCTGCACGTTCATAGAACTGAGCAAGACGGCTTCCTAAGTATGCAGGATAACCTTCTTCACCGGGCATTTCCTCAAGACGTCCGGACATTTCTCTTAAAGCCTCAGCCCAACGTGATGTTGAGTCAGCCATAAGAGCAACTGTATAGCCCATATCACGGAAATACTCGGCAATAGTAATACCTGTGTAAATTGAAGCCTCTCTGGCCGCAACAGGCATATCTGATGTGTTAGCAATAAGAACTGTACGCTCCATAAGTGAATTGCCTGTGCGTGGATCTTTAAGCTCAGGAAATTCGTTAAGAACGTCAGTCATTTCGTTTCCACGCTCACCACAGCCTATATATACAATAATATCAGCAGCTGCCCATTTAGCAAGCTGGTGCTGAACTACTGTTTTACCTGAACCGAAGGGGCCCGGAACAGCGGCAACGCCACCCTTTGCAAGGGGGAAGAGTGTGTCAATAGGTCTTTGACCTGTAGTAAGAAGAATATCAGGGGATAATTTACGTTTGTAAGGTCTGCCTACACGAACAGGCCATTTTGTAACCATTGTTACATTTGTACTGCCGCCTTCGTTTTTAAGAACAGCAACAGTTTCATCAATGGAGAAGTCCCCTTCCTTAATAGACTCAACAGTACCCTGCATATTGTTAGGTACTAAAATCTTGTGCAAAACAGCATTTGTTTCGTTTACAGTACCCAGTACGTCACCTGCACTTACTTTGTCGCCAACCTTGGCAACAGGGGTAAAGTGCCATTTCTTTTGGTGGTCAAGGGATGGAACGTCAATACCTCTTGTAAGATTTGTACCTGCAACCTTCATAATTTCGTTGAGAGGACGTTGGATACCGTCATAAATTGAGCCGATAAGACCGGGACCCAGCTCTACTGAAAGAGGAGCGCCGGTTGACTCAACAACCTCGCCGGGACCAAGGCCGGAGGTTTCTTCATAAACCTGAATTGATGCCCTGTCACCGTGCATTTCAATTATTTCACCTATAAGTCGCTGGTTGCTTACTCGCACAACGTCAAACATATTTGCGTCACGCATACCATCGGCAATTACCAATGGACCTGCAACTTTTGTAACTATACCTGTTTTCAATATATACACCTCAATTATTGGGTATTTTCCCAGCTTTTACTGGAAAAGAATATCAGAACCTACAGCCTGCTCTACAAAGGAGGATAATCTCTTTGAGCCGATTCCTGTGTTTCCTTTAACACCGGGAATTGGAATAACAGCAGGTGTCTGTTTACCTTCGTAGCGTTTGCGCTCTTTTTCTGTAATTGCAAAAAGCTCCTCAGTCAAAAATATAACTGCGTATCTGTCACTATCTGCAATTTTGCGGAAAAGCTGAGCCGCTTCTTCATTTGCTTCACAAGGATAAATGTCAAGGCCGACTGCTCCAAAGCCTTTAATGCTTTCGCTGTCGCCAATAACAGCAATATTTTTAGCCATAAATCTCACGCAGCCTTTCCCTTATGATTTCTGAATCTGTCTTTGTACGCAGACCGCTTGCAATAATGTGGATAACCTTTTTCTCTGCTTCACAGCCAAGATAATATCCCATAAGGGGTTCGGGACCGCTGCTTGCCCGTTTGCAGCCTTCCTTTGCCATTAAAATCAGCTTGTTATCTACAAATTTTTCAAATGCAGAGGGGGAAAGTCTGTATGCTTCAATAGCTTTGTTTAATTCGTACTCTGTGAACTTCTCCAGGGTATCAACAAGATTATCAATGCCTTTTACAGCGGCTTTGATAATAGTTGTCATACGAAATTCATCAACCTCGCACAAGGCTCTTTTAAGGAAGTCCTCTGTTGTACCGATTTTTGCTGATCTGATAGCAATTTTAATATTGCTGTAAAAGACAGTTGTTTTAAAGTAGTTGTTTAAAAATTCAGAGTCGGAGCGTTCGCCTGCTTCAAGCATTTCTTCCATAACAGCCTTGTCCATTACTGCGTCACTAAGCCTTGCGTCCTTTGTATAGGCAAGAACTTCGTATGCGCTGTCTGCCTCATCTGAGAGCCACTGGGGCAGTAGGAAAAATTTGCGGTTTTCAACTGCAGTTTTTAATGTATCAAAATCAATGGTGGAAGGATTCAAAAGTAAGGCGTTGTAATCTCTGCCTGACATTGTACCCTTTAAAACAGTCTTAAGATTGTGAATATCATTAAGATAGAAGAAAGGGTTAAAAATGCTGAAGTCAGGAGCAACACTTTTAATGTAATCCCACATTTTAGCTGTGTTGTCACTGATAACTTCATCAATAGTGTCGCCTTCACCGTAGCCCTTGTCGTTTAAATAACGTACAAGCTGTGCTTCATTACTGCAACCAAGCATTTGCTCAACCTCTGAGCTTGTAAACAGAGAAGTTTCTTTAGCTCTGACAGAACCAATGGAGTATTCATATGATTTAGCCATACATATCCTCCTTACTCTGCAAATAGCTCACGGTTAATAAGGTCCTCAATGCTGTCACGATTTGAAGAAAGTAGGGCAGAAAAGCTCATATTTTCCTCTATATCGCCATTTTTAAGAATAAATCCACCGTCAATATCAACAGCATTTTCACCAAGCTGTGCCTTTATGCCAAGGCTTTCAAGCTTTTGTGAAAAGTCAGCAGGAAGTCTGTTTAGGTCATTTTGATTAAGATAAATAACTCCCTGATTACCTCCAAGCTTTTTTAGCAGCTTGTAAATTATATTAAAGTAATTTTCACCGTCAAGATTTAAAAGATATTTATATATTGCATCATAAGTGATGTCAATTTCAAGGCGGCGTTTTCTAAGCAGAGCGTTTCTCTGCTCTAGTTCTCCACGGCTTTTGTTTGCAGCCTTAATCTGTGAAGCCTTCTGCCGGGTTTTGGAATCAAGCTCAGCCTTTGTTTTAGCTGCGTCTTCCTTGCCCTTTGCAATTATTTCCTCACAGATTTTAGCGGAGTCTGTTCTGATTGCTTCGATAGTTTTGTCACAGTCGTTTTTAATACTGTTTAAAATCATATCCGAGCTGCTCATATTAAGCCCACCTTTCTGTTAAGATATGTTTCACAAAATTTTAGATGTTGATTGCAGGAACTGAAATTACAACGAGAAGTGAAACGATAAAAGAAAGAAGAGCATAAATTTCAACCAATGTAATTGAAACCATTGCTTTTGAGAAGTTTTTGTCATCCTTAGCGCTCATAGCAATACCGGAAACTGCTGCATTACCCTGTGCAAAGCCGGATACCATACCGCCGATACCGATTGCAAGAGCTGCGCCTGCGTACGCTAAGCCCTGTCCCATTGTTGGAAGAGTGCCGCCGAGAACACCGCAGTTTACAAGAATAAGGAAGCCTACGATAAAGCCGTAAAGACCCTGTGTACCCGGAAGAAGTGTAAGAACAAGCATCTTACCGAATTTTGATGAGTCCTCAGAGAGAACACCCATAGCTGCCTGAGCAGCGCTGCCTACACCCTTAGCTGAACCAAATCCAGCAAGAGCTGTTGCGATTGATGCACCTAAAAGTGCAAAAAACAATCCGTTCATAATTTACCTCCTGAAATTAACAAAGTTAATTATCTTTGTTATTCTTTGTTTTAAAATATTTACTGTTTAAAGAGAATGGCTCAAATGGTTTGCCGCCGCCCTCATAAAACTTACTGAACATTTCAACGTACTGCAATCTCATTGTGTGTACATATGAGCCCAGTGCGTTAAGTCCGATTGTAACAAGATGGCCTACAACGAAAATAACTATCATAAAGATGATTCCCGGTATGCTTGTACCAAGCATTGTTGCAAGCATATTGAACACCTGAGCCATAACACCGGTTGTAAGACCTAAAGCCAGAAGTCTTGAATAGCTTAACAGGTCGCTGATGTAGCTTGTGATGTCATAAAGAGAAGCAAGACCGCCGATAGCTTTGCCTACAATACCCTTTTTGCCCCTGCCTTGAGTGAGAACCAAGCCTATTGCACAGGCAATTGCAATACCTGCACCGATTAGCATAACAACCTCAGTTGTAATCATACCCACAGCCAGTACCGCAAATCCAACTAACATTAACATCCACAGCCCTGTGTCAAACAATGCAGCCATATAATCCTTCTGTTTCCAACAAATGTAGAATTTACATCCCATACCGATTAAGATATGGACAAGACCGAATGCAATTGAAACTACCATTAGGAGCAGAGCGTCCTTCTGAGGGTCCAAAGTGGGCCAGGGGAGAAGCTGTTTCATTGTAATGTCTGCACCTGTAAAGATGTTGTAGAAAGTAGCCGGGGCGTCACCGAATATACTTCCGAAAATCAATCCCCATATAATAGTTGAAACACCGCAATACTGGAACAGCTTTAGGTTGTTTCGCATTTTTTTATCAGGCTTGAATACCTTTAATACAATGCCTATTGCCAGAACCATTACAAGTCCGTAGCCTGCGTCAGAAAACATCATACCAAAGAAAAAGTAGAAGAAAAACGCAAGTATCGGAGTCGGGTCAACATCTGTATGAGATGGGGTAGAGTACATACTTACTATACCTTGGGCAGGCTCTGTAAACTTGTTATTCTTTAGCTTAACAGGAGCCTCATTTGGATCAACCTCACCAAATTCAATATAACAGCATGCGATTCTCTCGCACATTTCTTTAAGAGCTTTGCAGTCCTCCTCAGGAATATATCCTGAAACTACGAAAACGTGTTTTGTCTGGTCAAGCTGGCTGATAACATTGTACTTGTCAGCTCTGATTCTGAAATAGTCCTGAGTATTTTTAATGTCCTCACGTTTATCAGCATAGGAAATAATCTGCGCCTTTGCGTCTTCACTTTTCT
>CAMFZJ010000076.1 GCA_946004305.1 uncultured Clostridia bacterium
TAGGAACATAGTAGAATGTTGGAGCAATTGCTTCTGTTGGAGCTACTGTTGTAGGTGCTTCAGTTGGTTCCTCTGTGGGAGCTACTGTTGTCGGAGCTTCGGTCGGTTCCTCTGTTGGAGCTTCCGTTGGCTCTGTTGTTTCAGGTTCAGAAGCCATAATCTCATATGAAAGAATCATATTGTCATAGTCATATGTAAGTACTAAACTGCCTGTTTCAGTACCTCTGAAAATCAAAGGTGTTCTTGAACTTTTTTCTACAAGCCTTACACTCCCGGGCTCTGCACCTAACTGTAAAGTTTTAGAAGTCAAAGCTGAAACTGTATAGTACTTTCCTGTTGTTCCATTATAAATAGCACAAGTAGTATTAGCGCCGGTATATGGGATTATTACTGAATATGTACCGTCATTGTTGTTTGTAAAAGGAGTATCATAATTATCAAATTGGTGACCTCCTTTTACGGAATAATCAAGATAGAGTGTATCACTAGGTGCTACATAATCTGTTGTTTCAGGCTCTGTTGGAGCTGTTGTGTAGCTAATTCCATTGTCAATATCAACATATCCGCCGGAGATAACCTTTTCAACGCTGTCATTAGCGACTATGATATTCTTGTAGTTATAAGGGTTGTTTGTTTTGTTAATATGTCCCTCATCATCATAAATGTTGCTAAGGGTTGTGGTAATATCCGCCGGGTCAAAGTCAGAGCTTGTAACCTCAAAGCTAATCTGAATCATTGCAGCTCCCTTTGTAAAGTTATATACAGGAGAGGAGCTTGAGCCATTGAAAGCAACTGTTCCCGGAGCATCCCCACAGTCGTGAGCTTCAAAAGAACCGGTACTTCCGTTATAAACTGTAATACAATCATCGCTCTCAATCTTCAGGCTGTCTGACGGATAGCTTACGCTTCCTTCAAAAGCCTCAATTTGGGTATCTGTCTGAATAACATATTTGTACAATACAATATCCCCTACAGAATATTCTGCAGCAGAGGCCATAACAGTAGTGCAAAGTATTGACGAAAATACTAAAAGCACTGATAAAATAAACGATAGAATTTTCTTTGTGTTTTTCATTGTTAATCCCACCTAAGCGTAATTATAATTATACATCTACTATTATACTATGTTATTGTAAATAATGCAAACAAATTTTCAACATTGACAGCTAATAAAAGTGAATTAATACCAAACACTTCTTTAAGAGATATATAATTTAAGATAAGATTTGACAAAAACCCTGTTTCAGTTTATCCTATGTATTGATTAAGTTTATTTACAATGAGGATTTTATGAACAAGAAATGGGTTTCAACTTGGGGTAACGCTACATCAATTCTTACCCGCCAATTTGAGAATTACACAAAGGATGTGACCTTGCGCTATCCTATAAAAATGATTTTTTCAGGAGATAAGCTAAGGTTTACTTTTTCAAACTATTGCGGTACAGAGCCAATTACAATTACCTGCGCTACTGTGGCAATGTCTGATGATAAGGGGATTATAGACGAAAGCTCCGTAGCTGACATTACTTTTCAGGGCAGTAAAAGCGTTACTATAAAGAATGGAATCGAACTTAAAAGTGACCCTATTGATTTTCCTGTTAAGGCTCTTGATAATATTTCTGTAAGCCTTTATTTTGCAGATTATACAGAAACTCGCTCTGCCGTACTTATTACAGGACCTTTGTCAAAGGGACGCTATTCTCTTGGGAACAACACCCGTTGTAAGGACTTTCCTGTTGACAAAACCAAAAACACTAACTGGTATTATTTTCTCAACAATATTGAGGTATTCACAGATGATAAAAACAAAGCTCTCATTTGCTACGGCGACTCAATAACAGCACAGTCATGGCCTGATTATTTACAGCTAAGATGTATTGAAAAAGGCTTTAGCAATACTTCTATTGTACGTCGTGCAGTTTGCGGAACAAGAATACTTCGTCAGTATGACTGTTTGCAGTACGACAGCTACGGGCTGAAAGGCAGCAACCGATTTTACCGAGAGGTAAGTACAGTTGCAGGGGCTGAGGCTGTTATAATTCAGCACGGCATAAACGATATTATTCACCCTGTTGGAGTTGAAGTTAATAAATTCCGCCCTTGGAGCGAATTGCCCACAGCACAGGAGCTTATTGACGGCTTAAAGTATTATATTGAAATTGCAAGGAAACTGGGGCTTAAGGTTTACGGAGGTACTTTAATTCCTATTGAGGGTTGGAGAACCTACGCAGACTTCAGAGAGGATTTGAAAAATCAGGTAAACCATTGGATACGGACAACAAAAGACTTTGACGGCTGTATAGATTTCGACAAGGCTGTTCGTGACAGCAACAGACCCTCAAGCTTTAAAGAAGGCTTTGACAGTGGCGACCACCTCCACCCCTCTGAGACGGCATATAAAGCAATGGCAGAGGCTGTTCCTGATTTTCTTCTTAAATAAATTCAAGTTTTAATAAAACAGAGGCACAAAAAAATAAAAGGAGCTGTGAAGATTGAAGTTTAAAACTTCTTTCTTACAGCTCCTTGGTTTTTATTATACAATTAAACTTTTCTTGTATATGTGAAATAGGTATAAGGCAGTTCCTCGTTAAACTCAGCGTCAATTCTTTTATCAAATGCCTTTTCGTCAAAATCGGGGAAATACACATCTCCGTTAATAACACTATTGATTTCAGTAATATACATTACCTGTGCATAAGGCAAAGCTTCCTTGTAAATTTCCCCGCCTCCGGAAATATAAACATCCCTGTCAGGAAACTTTTCCTTAGCTATTTTCAAAGCTTCCTCCACCGACCTTACCGTCATACAATTTTCAAAATCAAATGTCTTTGTTTTTGACACAACAATAGTATTTCTGTTTGGTAAGGGTCTGCCTATTTCCTCGTAGGTTTTTCTGCCCATAATTACAACATTTCCCGTTGTAAGCTCCTTAAAACGTTTTTTCTCGTTTTTTAAGTTCCAAGGGATTTTTCCGTCCTTGCCAATAACTTTATTTTTTGTATATGCTGCAATCAAAGCTATCATAACTTTCTCCCTACTTTATCCATTAAGCTCACCTAAAAGCTGTTCAACGGTTTTGTTAAGAACAGGGTGCCTTACATAAGGAGCAATTTCCGCCAAAGGCTCCAGAACAAACAAACGGTTGTGCATATCAATATGGGGAATATGCAATCTTTCACTATCCATTACAAAGTTATCGTAAAAAATAATATCCAAATCCAAGGTTCTGGGGCCCCAATGTGTTTCCCTTTTTCTCCCTGCTTTAGTCTCAATCTGATTTAGCAGTTCTAAAAGCCTGTCAGGACTATAGTATGTTTTTAAGCAGAGAACTCCGTTAAGAAAGTCATCTTGCTTTACGTTTCCGTAAGGCTTAGTAACAATCATAGAGGAAACCTTTTCCACTACACAGCCCTTTGTGTTTTTTAGGGTTTCTATTGCTGTGTTAATATAGCTTTCCTTGTCCCCAATATTTGAGCCTAATGCAATATATGCTGTGTGCCAATTTCTTTCCAGCTCTACAGAAGCAGTATCCAACGGCAAACCAATGGGCGCCCAAGGTTTTTTTATTTCAATCTTAACTCCGGATAAAAGCTGAAAATTAAGCAAAAGCATTTCAGCAAGCTGTTGTGCCGCAGTTTCAATAAGCTTAAAGCAGTTGCTCTCCATAAACTCAGTAATTTTCTTACACACACAGCCATAGTCAACAGACAGGTTTAAATCATCATCTTCTCCCGCCTTAGAAAAATCTGTATACAGCTCTGCTGATACAAGAAATTTCTGTCCCAGCTTATTTTCTTCTTCATAAACTCCGTGATTAGCATACACCTGCAAATCTCTGATTTTAATTTTATCACTCATAAGAACAGCCTCTTATCCATTTAGTAGCTTTTATGCCTTTATAATAGCCTCTGCCATTTTAACTGCACGGATATTTTCCTTAACATCGTGCACTCTTACAAATCCGCAACCGCTGATAACTGCCATAACCGTTGTAGCAAGAGTACCCTCCAGCCTTTCATTAACAGGCAAGTCAAGAGTATTGCCTATTACCGACTTTCTCGAACAGCCCAAAAGTACAGGGTATCCACATTGACACAGCTTATCAAGGTGCTTTACAGCTTCCAAATTCATTTCATAGGTTTTGCCAAAACCTACTCCCGGGTCAAGTATAATCTTTTCCTTGCTGACTCCGGCATTTAAAGCAATTTCAGCACATTCCAAGGTTTCATCAATCATATCATTTACAAAATCCTTGTACACAGCTTTATCCTTATTGTGCATAAGGCAACAGACAGCATTGCTTTCTGCAACCACCTTAGCCATTTTAGGGTCATATTTAAAGCCCCATATATCATTTACAAGGTCTGCACCTGCCTCTAAAGCCGCCTTAGCAACCTTTGACTTATAAGTATCTACAGAAATAGGAATATCGAAACGCTTACGAATTTCCTGAATTACAGGAACAACTCTTTGAATTTCCTCCTCGTCAGAAATCATTGTGTAGTTTGGCCTTGTAGATTCTCCCCCAACATCTATTATTGACGCACCCTCGCTAATCATCTGATCGGTATGACGAAGTGCGTTGTCTATACTGTTCCAGCTTCCTCCGTCAGAAAATGAGTCGGGAGTAACATTCAGTATTCCCATAACATAGGTTTTATTTTCAGTATCAAAGTTATAATTTCCTATTTTCATAAATATCTCCCGCTTACTAATACACTATCTCAAAATTTTTCTTGTCCTCTTGCCAATAACATTCCTTTTCTGCCTTGCAGTTAAAACACAAACGGCTCAGCTTGTCTGCTTTGTAAAGGAGCCTTCCAAGTGAATTTTCATTATTTAGCCCATTTCTGTGAGAAAGTATCGCCCCTGCAATAGCATTTACTTCTTCATCAGAAAAGCCACATTCAGCCAACACTTCCTCAGCAAATTGTGAACCGGCGTGATTATGTGGAATATTTCTTTCATACTCCATAGCCCTGCCGATATCGTGAATCAATGCTACTGCATAAATAAGTTCCTTATTTATCCCTAGCTTTTCTTCCAAGGAAATAATATACATTATCCTTGCTGTATCAAGAAAATGCTCCATTGTGTGCCTGCAAAATTTTCTTTTCTGTTCAGCCTGTTCAATGATTTTTAACCATTTTTGATACTTACTACTTTTCAGAATAGCATTCACCCGGGGCATATGGCTAATCATTTTTAACCATCTCCATAAACATTTTCTGCTTATTGAAATCGTCAGCAAAGCAACCTCTTGTACCGTAGGTTACAGTAAGGCTTCCGGGCTTTTTAATTCCACGCATTGACATACACATATGCTCCGCCTCAATCATTACCATTACGCCCTTTGGCTTAAGGTATTTTTCCAATGCGTCTGCAATCTGACATGTTAGCTGTTCCTGAATTTGGGGACGGCGGGCATAAACTTCTACAGCTCGTGCAAGCTTGCTTAGTCCTACAACCTTGCCCTTTGGAATGTATGCAACGTGGGCTTTTCCATAAAAAGGTAAAAGATGATGCTCACAGGTTGAATAAAATGTAATATCCTTAACAAGTACAATTTCGCTGTTGTCAGCGGTGAATTGTTTTAAAAGGTGTTCCTTTGGACTTTTTCCCAGTCCTCCGTAAATTTCCTCGCACATTCTTGCAACACGGTCAGGTGTTTCCAGCAAGCCCTCTCTGTCGGGATTTTCGCCAATACCCTCAAGGAATAACCGAACCGCCTTTTTAATTTTCTCTGAATCCATAAAAATAACCCCCTACGCAGTATTCCGTACACCACACAGGAGATTGGTTCTATGAAGCAGCGGAATGCGGCTGAGAAATCGCAAGAAAAATCTTTTCGTTCCGATAACAACTTCCTGTTTACCGGACACTTAACGCTTCAAAGCCTACTCTGCAAATATTAATTTAAGGTTGTAAATCAAATTGTATCACACTACGCCATAGTTTTCAATATGTAAATAATATAAAAACCTATTAAAAAAACAAAAGCACACCACATTGTGATGTGCTTTATAGGTCTAACACCCTAAAAACTGAATAAAGAAATGTGATAAAGGGA